>CAXBSB010000160.1:0-18612 GCA_963977965.1 uncultured Schlesneria sp. | reverse complement strand
CCACTCGAAACTTTGCTTCGGTTTGACTTCGAATGCCTGTCGAACAGCGAAAAGAAGGCGAACCGGACGCTAGCGCGCAATGGTACTCACTTTGAAGATAATGAAATCCGCAGCTTGAATAGACGAGTTTTCGGCACAGTTTTTGCGCCTGCAATAAATCTTTCCTTTGCAGGAGTCAATTTGGCATGGATACGTTTTCGGATGTGCCTGTGGATGTGGATCAGGATCGGGCATTCGATCGTGCGTTCCATCAGTTACAAGGTTTAGTCGACATTCGGGAGGCGGATGTCCTGCAACCGATGGGCCCCGGGGCGATTTATACGACTGGCGTCGTGCTCTGGCTGCTGGTGACTCAGCGCCTGCAGCCTCGTTCGACATTGCAGACAACGGTCAAGCACCTGCAGCAGATCGCGCCGCAGCTTTGTCCCGACAATCTCCGGATTCGAGAACAGACGTTGTCAGGGAGTACCGCCGCCTACAGCGGTGGGCGTCAACGATTGACGGAGGAAACGGCCTGGTGGTTTGCCACAGCGGTCAGCGAATCGATTTGCGAGAGTGCCCCTCCGACCCTGGGGACACGTCGTGTCTTTCTCGTGGATGGAACGACGTTGACGACAGCCGCCACGAATCCCCTGCGAGCTGAATATCCACCATCTCCCAACCAATATGGAGACAGTGCCTGGCCCGCCGCGCTGCTTGTCGTCACACACGAACTGGAGACCGGTTGTGCCATGCTGCCGGAAGTCGGAGCCAAGTTCGGGCCCAATGCCGTGTCGGAAGTCGAACTCGCCCGAGCCTGTTTCCAGCGACTTCCTGCTTCATCCATCGTCCTGGCAGATGCCGGCTTCGGGATCTTCTCCGTGGCTTGGGCCGCCACGGGTTGTGGTCACTCGTATCTGTTGCGGCTGACGGCTCAGCGGTTCAAAGCACTGCTTGGCAAGTCTGACAAAGTTGCCACGGGGGAACTGGACACGGGGGATGACTGGACAACGTACTCGTGCGTCTGGAAACCCAGCCCCAAGGATCGTAAGACCAACCCCTATCTCCCGGCCGATGCGGTGCTCAAGGTTCGCCTGCACGAGATCAGGCTGCCCGACGGTGAACCGCTGTATCTGCTGACGGACTTATCCGAGGACACCACGACCCTGAAGAAGATCTACGGCAAGCGAATGGATGTGGAGACAGACATTCGAAACATTAAAGTCGTCCTGGACATGGAGCACATCCGGGCTCTCACCCCTGCCATGTTCCGCAAGGAACTGCTGACATCCATGGTGGCTTACAACCTGGTGATTCAATTCCGCCGGCAGGCGGCAAGGCTGGCAAAGGTGCCGCCACGACGGCTCAGCTTTACCAGCGTCTGGAACACCTTCCGCATCGTGTTGCTTTCGAAATGCTCGACGGATCCCGCGGAATGGCGAAACCACTACCGAAGAGCCCTGCACATGGCGATCAGAGACAAACTCCCCAATCGTCCAGGACGACACTTCGAACGCGAAGCCTATCGACGCACATCGAAACCCTCGCACTTCAAAAAAAGATCCCCGCCAAAACATAAGACAAATCAACCGCCACCAAAGTGAGTGCCATTGCGCGCTAGCGTCCGGTTCTCTTTCAGTTACGTTGCATCGCGACAATCAAAACCAGACAAAAGGATGGCAGTCAAATGTATTCCACTTCACTTTGCGTCTTTACGCCTTTGCGTGAAACTTTGATTTCTTCATACGAAACTCCGTCTGGAGGGGCGTGGCGCAAGTTGGTGACGCATGAATCGTTCATGCCGTGAACGAAGAGGAGTTCATGCAAAACGCAAAGGAAAGAAGTGGATTCAAACACGTTGTGTGGCGCATCAACTCTCGCAACCGGACGCTAGCGCGTACCGGCTGATGGAGTGATTTTGAAAACATGTCATTGAACGAGATTTGTCTGGAAACCCCTCGATTTCGAGTCGCATCAGTCGCTTGCCGCTAGCCCGCGGTTCGAAGCGTCGCCAAAGGTATCAACGATGGCGCGAAGTGAGCACATCACAAAAGTCAGGTGCGACCGGTCCCGCCCGACATCCAGCCCAACTTCAAAAAGGCATAAGCCCTGCATAAGTCGTCAGCTTCGCGCCATGGCTGCGGAAATCCGCGATTTTCAAAAAAGTCACTTGACTCATTGACCCTAAACTGTATTATTATGTTAGTACAAGGTTACGACTCGTCCAACCGGATGGAGCGCAATTGTGATGATCCACATTTCTACAACCGATGGCGTACCGATCTATCTGCAGGTCGTCAATCAGATCCGATATCTGATTGCGGCTGGGCAGATGAAAGCGGGCGACGAATTGCCGCCGATTCGAGTTCTTGCGGAACAACTGCTGATCAACCCGAATACCGTCGCCCGCGCCTACCGCGAGCTTGAAACCGCCGGGTTTGTCGAAAAGCGGCGGACGGCTGGAACATATGTTTCTGATCAGGGCTCGCCATTGGCTCGTCGCGAACGCCTGCGGATTCTTTCTAATCGCGTTGATGCTCTCGTCGCTGAAGCAATTCAGATGGATGTGTCACTCGACGAAATCCTGAAACTGGTCCAGCAGCGACACTCGACACTTCTGAAATCCCCCACTAAGGAGTAATTCGATGAACATGCCTGATTCTGCCGAATCGATCATCGAGATCCACGATGTGTCGCGCCAGTTCGGAAAGACAGTAGCGCTGGATCACGTTTCTTTATCCATTCCTCGTGGCAAAGTGTTTGGTCTGATCGGTGGCAACGGGGCCGGCAAAACAACTTTGATCAAGCACATCCTTGGCATGTTCAAGCCGCAAACGGGCTCTGTTCGAGTATTCGGCCTGGATCCGGTCGAGAAACCTGCCGAGACACTGGCGCGAATCGGCTACCTGTCAGAGGATCGTGACCTGCCGGACTGGATGCGAGTCACTGATCTGATGAGTTACACGCAGGCGTTCTATCCTGGCTGGGATAGAGACTTCGCAGAGGAACTCCGAGAGACATTTGATCTCGATCGGAATTCGTACGTGAAATCACTATCGCGCGGCCAGCGGGCTCGAGCGGGATTGTTGATCGCACTGGCTCATCGGCCCGAACTACTGGTTCTTGACGAACCCTCTTCGGGGCTCGATCCCGTAGTCCGTCGGGACATCCTGGGGGCAATTATTCGTACGATCGCCGAAGAAGGCCGGACAGTGTTGTTCTCGTCACACCTGCTCGACGAAGTCGAACGCGTGGCGGACGAAGTGACGATGATTCACCAGGGACGAATCGTGCTTTCGCAGACCATGGACGACCTGAAACTTCAACATCGACGCCTGACCGTTCGCTTCGGAACACCGATGACGCAGGCCCCTGCCATGCCAGGCATGCTCACGACAGAGGGAACCGGCACCGACTGGACGTATCACTGCAGTGGTGACACCTCGCAGTTTGCAGTCGCCGTGGAATCGCTGGGGGCAACACTGGTCGCAGAAGATGCGTTGTCGCTCGACGAGATCTTCGTCGCGCGGATCCGCAACTGACTTGATCGCTATCACTGTCTATCGCCCGTGCCAGATACAATAGAACGCAAACGTCGTAGCAGGAGAATCTGCAATGAACTCGATACCACTTGCGATGACATGGGAACTGATCGGCCGCTGCCGCAACGCAGTAATCTTGACGTTCCTGTGTACGAACCTCTTCTGTTCACTCTTGATGTCGTCTTTGCAATCCAATGGGCCGGTTGACTTAAGTGACCCAAGTATGATGGGGTTTCAGTTGGGGATGATTCTCTTCAGCATCTTTGGGATTGGAACAGCCATTAATTCGGCGTACAAAGAAACGTCGCGTGTCTATGTACTTCCAATCGATACGGCAACGTTTGTCACCTGGCGCATGATTCCGGCAATGGCCGTAATGTCCCTTTGCGTGATACTGAATGCGCTGCTGATCGATCTGATGTTTGGAGTTTCGTGGCCCATGCTATGGCCAGCGATGGCGGCTCCGGTCGGCCTGGCAATGCTTCAGGCAGCATTGTGGTCTTTCGAGAAAACCGTGCTGCAGATCCTGAGTGTACTCGTCGCGGGTGCCATCTTCGGAACTTGGTATGCATTCCGGTTTCAGTCCATTTTCCTTGTGCAATTGCATCCGCTGATATTTCTTCTGGAAGCGACACCACTGTTATTGATGGCAGTTATTTCACATCGCTTTGCCATTTTTGGATTTGGCAGATTACGGTGCGGTGAATCCGTGCTGACGAGTCGATGGGACGAACTCTTGAATGCTGCGGATAAAGACATCGCATTCCTGAAATGGGGGAATTCGTACCCTGCCCCTGTTTTTCAGTCACCTGCGTCTGCGCAGTTCTGGTTCGAATCACAAAAAAAAGAATGGGCTTTTCCAGGCATTGTGATCGCAACACTCACAATCCAAATCCTCGCTTGGGGAGCTTTCGAACGCGACCTGAATAAACTCGCCGTACATATGCTGATTGGTGGGGTTGCAGTTATGGTCGGTGCCATGCTATCGGGGCTGATCGTCGGAAATTTCGGCCGTGCTGACTCGTCGGTGGAAATGGGGCAATTCCTGGCAAGTCGCCCGATGACAGATCACGACATGGCTCGGGCCACATTAGCAGTCATGGTGCGAGCCAACGTGACCAGTTGGGGAATCTATCTGATCTTCTGCGTTGTCATCTCGACAGTGCTCTTTGCCATGGGAAATACTCGGGAACTGCTCGCAGGACCGTTGTTGCAGTGGTGGTACTTCCCCGCAATTCTATTGCTGGCATGGACCATCACCGGCGTGTTCGCGACCCTGTACATGACAGGGCACGAAACCTTTCTTGCGAGGATAATCTGCGGCTGTATCGCCGTGTATCTCGCTGTCTTGAGCAGTGCTTTGCTGCTCGATGTGGAATCAAAACGACAGCTGTTCGCGATCACACAGATGGCAACGGGAATCGTCATGTTGATCGTTACTGCCGGAGTTTTCTGTGTCTCCGTCCAACGCCGGGTAGTCAGTGCACGTGAAGGAACAATCGCAGGAATTGTATGGACGGGACTCAGTTCAATTGCGGTTCTGGAAGTCTTGAGAAATCCTGGTGGATCGTATGCTTTGGCCAGTCTGCTCGTCGGCGTCAGTTCGCTGGTGCTCTTCCCATTCGCTGCAGCGCCACTGGCGTTGAAGTGGAATCGTCACCGGTGATCAATGAAATTCTTCAGCGAAGTCACTTCTACCGGGCATTACTTACGGAATTTGTCCTCAAGATCCTTGATCAATCGAGGCACATAGCTGTCATATCGCGCATCCGGTGCTGGGCCTTTGGTTGGCAATTCGCGAATCGCCGCTGCGACGCTGGCAGCCTTGTCGCCGATCATGTCGAGGCTGTTGAGTGCCGCCATGACGACGAACACCGAATTGTCATTCCAGTTGGCCCGTTGAATCAAAAGCTTCAACGATTCACCTCGATCAGTCTCTTCGCCAAATGTAATCAGTGCCTCCGCGGCAGCAATGGCGACATCGGGTGACGAATCTTTCAGGCATTCCCGAAGGTCTCGACGCGCCGCCAACACACGCTCGCGGCCTCTTATGTGAATCCCCATCACTCCCCAGTAACGAACACCGCAATCCGAGTCCTTCAATAATTCCATCAACGCAGCAGGCCTTGTGGCATCCAGCATCGACGCGAGTTCTGCGGCAGCGAATACTCGATCGATTGGATAGCGATCCGCGTTACGAGCCATGTCGAATTGCGAATCGCCGCGAGATCGAATGAAGCGTTCTCCTTCGGGAAGAAAACCGAGATCGCGAATCTCCAGAGCCAACTTTTGCTGAGCGCCGCGAAGTCGTAACTTCACCGACTGCATTTCTGGGACATCGGCCAGATTGCGGACTTCATCAGGATCGTTCTGCAAATCGTAAAGTTCTTCCCAATGTTTCGGTTTCCAGAAAGCATCCTGCGCGGGAGTCAGTCGTCCTTCATCATGCAGTCGTTTCCAGACGCGTGTTGTGGGAGTCTGAAACATGTAATCGACGTGCTGCCCATAGATCAGGTGAGGCAGATACTGTCGCACGTAAACGAATCGGCCGTCTGTCACACTGCGAACCAGGTCATACCGTTCGTCCATCCGGCCACGAAAACCGTAAACGTACGGCTGCGGCGGTGTCGCATATTTGCCGAGAAACGCGTGCCCCTGCATCCACTCAGCAGGCTTGACTCCAGCTAGACTCAGCAGAGTCGGTGCGAAGTCGACAAGACTGACGAGTCGATCAGAAGTCCCCCCCGCCACATAATCCGATGGTCGCAAATCACGATATTTTTCGGGGATGTGAATCACCAGCGGGACATGTAACCCTGAGTGAAAGGGCCAGCGTTTGCTCCGAGGCATGCCTGAACCATGGTCAGAAAAATAGAACACGATCGTTTCGTCAGTCAGTCCTGCAACTTCGAGTTCCTTCAATCGCTCACCGGCATCTTCGTCGGCTTCTGAAACGGCATCGTAATACTGAGCCCAGTCCTGCCGGACTTCCGGTGTATCAGGGTGGTATGCAGGGACCCTCACTTTTGCCGGGTCGTGGATTGCCTTGTGAGGGCGAGTGCGAATCTTGCTTTCGTGGCTCTTTTCGGAGTTGAAAACGGCGAAAAATGGCCGACCGGCGGGACGATTCTTCCAGTGAGCCTTCTTAGACGAATCATCCCAGACCTGACCCGGCTTCGTGAGGTTATAGTCTTCCTTGGCGTTATTGGTGCAGTAGTACCCAGCGTCCCGCAGCAATTGCGGGTACATCATCTTGCCGGCGGGACAAGGAACCATGCTTCGCATGTGCTCGCCGCCGGTCGATGTCGCGTACATGCCCAAAATCAGTGTTGTCCTCGATGGAGCACAGACCGGGGCGTTCGCCCAGCAGCGCGAGTACTTCATACCACGCGAAGCGAGTCGATCGATATTCGGTGTGGTTGCGTACGAATCGCCATAACAACCCAGATGAGGCCCGTGATCTTCGCTGACGATCCAGACAATGTTGGGAAGTGCCGCCGTGGCGTTCTGTGGAAACAATGACACGAGGGCTGCAACTAGTAGCAACCCGTGGTAAAAGGGGTCAGACCCTTTGGAGGGCAGTCGATTTGACTTGGAAATCGTATGCCCGGAGAGGGTCTGCCCCCTTTTACCACGGGTTGCCAGACAGAAACCAATGTTTTGAAGACTCATGGTGTCCCTTCAATCAACGATCCGCACAGTTCCCGCGTAGCAGCGATTCGTCCCATCGCGACCATTTAACAAGAGTGCTCCGTCGTCTGCGATCCCATGGCAGTCTGCCGTCTGCTCGCCGACTGCCGACGTAATGCGAACATGTCGTCCGCTGAGTACACAGAGGCGTGACCAGAGTCGACGCAGGTCCCAATCACCTGATCGCTGCGCAGCGCAATTGATATCCCAGCGTTGCAGCAACCGAACCAAGACATCCTGCATCGCAAAGACCTGGCCAGAGACGTCAGACATGGATGTGGCTATGGCGCGTAAGTCGTCGGGGGCATTGGCAAACCGAGTGTTGATGTTCAGGCCGATGCCTACGACGAGTTTCCCTGCAGCACGTTCCGGTTGTTCTATCAAGATCCCGCAGACCTTCTGTCGGCCAATCCAGACATCATTTGGCCATTTCAGTCCCACATCGGCATGCGGCAAGAAAGCTTCAATCGTTTCTGCAACCGACAGCGCCGTTCCCAGTGAAAATCGCGGCCATTCCGTTTGCGGAATCCCCAGGTCAGGCATATCAAACAGAACCGAAAACATCAGCGTCCCGTCGGCGTCCCACCACCGATTTGAACCGCGGCCACGCCCGGCAGATTGAGTTGTCGCTCCAATCAGATAAGGTGTTTCGATCGCAGGATCAGCGGCCAGTTCGAATGCTCGCGTATTGGTAGAATTTAATTCGTCGTGCCATTCCGCACGACGAAGGAATGTTTCAGAAACGAGATGACTCAGATCAATCACGAGGATTTCCGAAGAGATACCGTACGTTCACGCCCAAGTGCCCCGGTCGTGCGGCATATCGCGCATTTGAGCACAAGACGACCGAGAAGAATGTCTTGCGATTGACGTAACTTCAACGAGGACAGGCATAAAAAAAGGAACTCCGACGATTTGCCGGAGCTCCTTCTGTCACGATTTCATCAAATTCGTCAAACGGCGACTTCGTACATTTCGAAGAGGCCATCGAGCTTGGTGATCTCCAGAACTTCACGAACATCTTGTGATGCGTTGTAGAGATGCACGGCAACTCCCTGCTTCCAGATTGTGCAGAGTAACCCAAGCATTCCGCTGGGGATCAGTCGAACCCCGGTTAGATCAAAAGCGATGGTCTTGCAATCCACTTCCTGGATCAGTGCCATCAATTCGTCGCGGCATTGCCCCAGACCGATGCGATCCAGGACTTCTCGTCCGCCGAAGCCGACAACGGTGAGCTCACCGGCTTCGTAAACCTCTAACTCGCTGAGCATTTGCGTTTGCATCCGAACGTCTCCTCCAATAATCACGCTCGTCAATCCGGCCGACAATTTTTCAATTGCCAATAAAACCTGGGGCCGTGCCAGTAACATGTTTGGCGGAGCGGGCTGTACTTGTGAAAAGAAAAAAATCAACAAATGTCCGCATCGCCGCGAGAAGACTCTGCAATTGTCGTTCCGACACTGTAGTTACGTCGTTCGCAATGCGAAGTCGGCCAAACCGGGAGGGTGAGGCTCCCGCCGAACAATCTTCGGACTAGGACGTGTGATACGTGATCGCGGCTCGGCGGGAGCCTCGCCCTCCAGTTCAGGCGGTCTCACAGCGAAAGACGAACACGCAAAATTGTGCGATTGCTGCATTATCGTGCGGCAGGCTGCGTTTGCGGCCAGGGAGTCGTTGTCGAGGAAATCGTCGATTCGTCACCTGCCGACTCTTCACCAACCGTCATAACCGGCAAACTTCACTTCGTTTTCCACCCTGGCAACTTTTAGGCATCCCCTCGTTACGGTGCCAAAATCAGACTGATTCAACGACGGCTGATGTGAAATCCCGAAGTAAAAGATTCGGGTCGTATCGGTGGTGTCGGAGGTAGCGATTGTGTTCAAGTCGCGGGTGGTGCGGGATCGATGTGAGGGGGGCTCGATTCCCCGGTTGGACCGGGAACCGTTAGTGCGGGTCGCACGTCCGTGTCGCGTCGAAACTGAGTTCGACGCTGCAGCAGGATACACCGGGATCCCACACTTAAGTTGGATGCGATCAAGATCTCGCAGGAAGCAGATTTCATGTACGAATCGCAGTTTTTGTTAAAGCGTCGTCCCTTCGCAGCCACTCCAGATCCGAAATGTTTCCTCGCCTCGGGTTCCATCCAGGCCGCACTGGATGAACTGGTTGTCTGTGTCGAACAGGGACAGGGAGTTGCTGTTGTTTCCGCACCCGCAGGAACCGGCAAGACTCTGCTTTGCGAGCGACTGCGCGTTGAACTGGCTGATCGCTTTGAAACGGTCTTCCTGCGTCATGCCAGCTTCCTGACTCGTCGAGCCCTGCTGCAGACGATTCTCGCTGACTTGAATCATTCCTATCATCGCCAGGATGAACAGGAATTGCGGCTGGAGTTAATTCCGGCGATTCGTACACTCAGCCCGCGACACGAAGCCCTGGTTCTGCTCTGCGATGAAGCACATATGCTGACCGAAGAGCTGCTGGAAGAACTGCGGATGCTGTCGGACCTGTCTGAACACGGCCGCCCTCTGGTCCGACTGGTTCTCGTTGGTCAACCCGGACTGGAAGAAACTCTGGCAAGTCCCGGATTGGAAGCCCTCAACCAGCGAATCCGGGCTCACGTTTGTCTCGATGCGTTCGACCGGACTACGTCACGCGACTACATCGATTATCGCCTGACGTGGGCGGGTGGCCGAACCGCTGAAATCTTCACGCCGGAAGCGATCGATCTGATCGCCCGTGCCAGCGAGGGGGTTCCCCGCTGCATCAATCAACTCTGCGATCACGCTCTGCTACTGGCCTATGTCGCTGAGCAGAAGCCGGTCCCCGCATCGACGATTCGCGAAGCGCTGCAGGACCTGCGACAACTTCCGCTGCATTGGAATGAAAGCCTGATTGAAGGTAATGCTGCTTCCGACACGGAATCGGAAATGGCACCGACGCCGCACCGGACTGAAGAGTTTGTGGACCAACGGTCGCTTGAGCAGAACTCGGCAGGGGTTGTCCAGGCCTTCGAATTTGGTGCAGACATCCCGGCGAAAGAGTCTGTTGTCGAGTATGCGAGTTTCGATCCGATGGATGATGCTGACACCATGTCGGAAGACGAAGACTGCAATTTCGAAGACGAGGATGTTGAAGTAACAGAAGTCGCAACAACACCGGCCGCGGCTCGACAGCCACAGCCATTCTTCGCACCAGTTCCCCAGAAGCCGACGGCTGTGGAAGCGATCGCACCACGCTCAAACGAAGTGGTCGAAGAGATTGTCTGTGACCGCTATGCGGCAATCGACGGCGGGTTTCCGATCCCTCAAACGGTGAGTGTCGTAGCCAGTGCTACGCCGATGACAGAGAATTCCGCACCGGAAATCTCGAGTCCTGAAGCACCAGCCGAGATGGTGTCGTCAGTGGAAGTGATTGAGCAAGTCACCGAAATACCATCGGCAGCACCGTCAGAATCCGTCCGCGAAGTCGAAGTTCAGGACGAAAACTTCGATGCGGTCTGCTCGCGTCTGGAAGACCGGCTTCCCAAGGTCGTGGAAAACTCAGCCTGGGATGAAACGGCGCTGGATTTCTCCGCCGAGCCAACTGCGACTTCCGTTGACGCCACCGCGAAGGAATCGACTGAGCAGGACGAATGGGATTCGCTCGAAGCCGAATTGGGGATTGCCGTCTGCGCGATCGCTAAGGAAATTCGATCTGAACTCCCCGCCCAGCCCGATGAGGCATCCGCGCTGCAGCGACTGCAAGGGATCCTCGAAACCAAAAAGCCGGAAGCGATGATCAGCCTGGAAATTGGCTTCGAATCGACGGCACCAGCGGCTGCTCGCCCGACTCACGTCGAACAACCTCAACGCACGGAAGAAGCAGCCTCAGGCCGACCATTCCGGAATCTGTTCAGCCGCCTGCGTCGGAAGCAGCAGGGACTGTAATCAACACTCCCGGCAGGCAATTCTCGATTCACCAGTTGGCGATTCGGATTGGCGAATCGAGGACCGCAACGAGAAAGTCTGTCAGACGCTGAAAAGCGTCTCCAGGAGACTGTGTCAGATCAGCGACAGGAACACCTTTCCATGTCGGCACCTGCACGTCTGCATCGTTCAGCCGCACGTAAACGGCCGGAAGCGTGCCTGGATTCGTCTCATCAACAACCTCCACGTTGCTGAATCGCTGGCGAAAGTCGGCCGCTCGCGTCTTGTCGGGAAGCGGCCCCAGCGTGGCAACCATCAATGGACGGGGGCTCAACCGATCTCGGAGCTGAACTACGGACTCCTGAAAAACGGGATGCCGCAGTTCGGGAGCGATTTCGATCAGCGGATCAACCACAAACTTGCGGTACCACGCTGCCGGATGCGGGACCGTCAAGCGAACTTCATTCAAAATCAGTTGGTCGATATACAGCAGATCCAGATCGATGGGCCGTGGCCCCCAGCGAATGGTGCGAGTTCGACCGATTTCGGTTTCGATTTCCTGAAGGATGTACAGCAATGAAAGCGGTGACAGATCCGACTGCAATGAAAAGACGCCGTTTGTGAACGTGCCACCAGCATGCTGTCCGACAGGGCTCGTCGAATAGAGACCACTTCGCTTTTGCAACTCGATTTGGGGATGTTGGGCGAGCAACCGCCAGGCAAGATCGAAGGCGGCTTGAGGCTCGCCGAAGTTGGCACCGATTCCGATATAAAAAAGAGGCATCTCTCCCTCCATGGAAGATTGCGTTCAGAGTCTCAGGTTAATGTCGCATGGTGCAGCGTTTGAAGACAACTCCGCCGATCACATCACCGTTCAGCATGTGAACGCGATCTGGAATCGCCCGGGCGGACTCGGCAGAAGTTTGGAATTCTGAGAATTCGAATTACATGCCGTGAGCCGTCATCTGTCCCCAGATCCCGTTCCACTTGCCACCTTGCCCGACGCCAAACGTTGCCACTGCACCGATCAGAACCAGCATAATGAATCCCAGCATGATCGAATACTCGACCGCAGTCGTTGCCGATTCGTCACGGAAAACTCTCAAAAACCGCTGCATGGCTTGCCCTTTGGAATGCTCAACCGGCGGAAACAATTCCGTCGCAATGGCGCTCGGGTTACATCTCTGCAAACCTATGCCATGAAGTGGGACGAGTCAAACCGCCGCGAAACGTCTTTTTTCACACAAATCCACGTTGATGTTGCAAAAAAGCAACACGGGAGGCCTCACCCTCCCGCTCTGATTACTTTCTATGTGACCGAACTGCACGGGTAGCCGAACTCGTGAGAGTTCGGTCTCTGCGCATGGATCAAACGAATCCTACCCCCAGCCCCAGAAGCCCCGTTTTTCGGGACACATACGGAAAAACCCCAGCGGAATCTTGAATTCACGCCGGGGTCATCACGAACCGGAAACAGCCGCCAGAATCCGCGACCAGCACTATTCAGCCTTAACGCGAACCCCGATCTTGGTCAGTTCGGCGAGTTGCGCCTTGGCAGCGTCGTTCACTGGGTTTCCAGCGACGTACAGGTTCCAGTACGGAGCGAATCGTTTTTCTCCGCTGGCATCCTTCTTCGCCATCTCAACGAGCGGCCCGAAGTCGGTGACCTGATTTCGTTCCAGGAACGTGTACTTAAGTTCGGTCATATCTTTCAGAGGCGAAAGATCCTTCAACTGATTGTCCTTCAGATCCAGCCGTTCCAGCCACTTCAATGACTTCAGCGGCGAGATGTCTGTCAGCTTGTTCTTTTCGAGATAGATCGCGTAAACCTTGGGGAGTTCTGCCAGAGGTGCCACAGAATCGATCTGATTGCGACTGAGGTACAGAGCCTGCAGTGCCTTGAGACTCGCCAGACCATCAATCTTCTGGATCTGGTTGTCATCCAGTTGCAGGTATTGGAGTTTAGCGAGTTTTCCGAGTGGCGTGACATCAGTGATCTGGTTCTTCGCCAGATCCAGTGACTGAATGTTGACGCATTCTTCCAGCGGCTTGACGTCCTTGATCTTGTTCCCGGTCAGTTTGACTTCGGCCAGGTTTCGGCACTTTTCCAATCCCGCCAGATTTTCAATTCCGCGGTTGGGAGCCTTGAGGAAATAGATCGTCGCAACATCTTCGTCGGTGATCTTTTTGGCCTTGTCCGTCTTGTCGATCTGCTTCTGCTTCAGGATTTCGCGAATCACGGTATCCAGATTGGCATCCGGGAATTCCACATCAGCCGCAAACAGCGAAGCCGAGCAGAGCGAGAAAACCATAGCCAGGCAAGTCGTCCAACGGAGCATTTCGTCAGTCTCCTGCAACGGAAATCAAAGAGGCGGGTCACGGTCCCGTCCGAAACGGTCCCGGGTGGGATTCTTACGACTACCCACTGTACCCGCGTCGCCAAGGCGTTCTCAAGTCCGACGCGGTTTTATCAGGCGACCGGATGACAGCATTTCTTTGATCACAAGCCACGACCGCTTCACAAATGCGGGTTGAACGAACGATCAGAACCGATCAGAACGATCAGAACGAGCAAGGTTGCACTCATTCGGCAGACCATGCTAGACTAGGGTTCTCGTCGTGGGTGTTGTTTCATCAAAGAAACCCGTTGGAAGCCGTATCGGGCGATTAGCTCAGCTGGTTAGAGCGCCATGCTTACACCGTGGATGTCGGGGGTTCGAATCCCTCATCGCCCATTTTGAAAGGATGTTTGCCAAAGTTGTTGGCAGTGAGCCCCTGTGAATCAGGGGCTTTTTTGTTGGACCGTAGCAAACGTCCGAAGTTGCTGGGCCAGTCGAGGGACGTTTTTTTCTCCACAGCTTTCGTCGCCGATTCAACGCGCATCATGACTTGGGTCTCTTCAGCGGACGGACACTGAGTACGTAGTTCACACCCGCTATTTCGGCAGGGTGCAGAATCGATCAGGTGTCTTGATCGGATGAAATGGGTTTTGATGAACAATCAGCATGAGATGACAGTTTCAGAATGGACGCAGAAGGGATCTGGGCTTCAAGAGTTGACCTTTTGATTGTTATGCTTCGCGGCGTCCTTCTGCGGCTTCCAGAGAATCAGGTAGGCGGAAATGAATGTCAGGTTGACAGTGAATCCGTAGAGTACTTCGCCCGCAATCTGCCTCTCAGGCATTTCGAGCGTCCACAACCAGCCACTCATTGATATGCATGCCATCATCAGCGTGACGCAACCGAGCTTTCGCCGCCAGCCGTGAAAGAAATCACGCATGACTCACCCTGATTCGCTTGCGCGGTTTCCAGAGCAGAAGGTAGGCAGAAAGCAGGGTCGCAGGGAAGATCAAGGCCCCGTACGGAGCGATCAAGAACATCATTTTGCGATTTGGAGTCTGGTCCATCGGCGAGACGCCGATTCCACCCTCTCGCCATAGCAGGTACCATGTTACGAAACATCCACTTCCGTCTGGAATCGGCTGGTCAAAACGGTACAGCGTGGAGACTGGATCCGTGTATTCGAAATAGTCGTCATCTGTCACATGCCAGACGAAGTCACGCCAACGATCTTCGGTGTCCCAGCCACATCTGATGGCAAGTGCATCATTCCACGACGCGGCGGCGATGGCGAATTCACCTCCGATTGGACAGTTGATGACTTCAAACGCTCTCTGACTTCTGAACCAGCCGCAAGTCAAAAGACATGTCAACAACAGCGTGAACACACCATCCTTCCGTCGCCAGCCGTTGAAGAACTCCCTCATCGCCCCCCTCCGTCAATTCCTTTTGATGGTCAACCACTCATCCTTCAATTCGTCATTTTGCTGTATGAGCCAAAAACAGCAACAACCAATTGCCCGAATATCATGGCCGTTGGACAGGTCATCTGAGTGATTTCCGTTTGACGGAACGGCATGGTCAAGCAAATCTTTCCTCGGTCAGCCACATGTCAGTAGCCAAGAATGAACTCTATTCGAGTCTGTTTCTCGATCCATTTGGCCCAAATCGCGTCGGATCCATCGGATTCAGCTTGGGCGATACAGTCGAAAAACGCAATACGAACTTGCGCTGACATCGATTGAGTACTGGACGCACGATCAATCGGTGGCTAGAACTAGTGAATTGTCAAAGATACAAACGGAAGTAGATGATCGGGAGCCGCCCAGGCAGTTGGCGCACATCGACTTAGCGGCTCGGCGGGAGCCTCGCCCTCCCATCAAATTGAACCCCCCGTTTTCGCTTTGACAAACCACGAGTGTGGGTCGCACTGCCCTCACGATGCCAGACTGAACTTGGGCGCGAATTCACGACACTGACTGCGAACGGAATTATCAGGAGTCCTTGAAAATGAAGATGACTGTCACTCTGCTGACGACATTGATGTTGATTTCACCAGCCCTCGCCGCGAATACGCCCGATCCCAATGCCCCTCAGGCTGATGCTGCAGTTGCTGCTGCGAAGAAGAAGCTGACAGTTGCTCATATTGAGATCAGCGGTGGATATCCCGAAGGAGCTGGTGCCCCGGGCCTGTTCAGCGAAGTTGTTGAAACTCTGGCAAACGCGCTGCAGCGGATGGACAAGGCGAGTCGCGATGATGACCTGGAAGGCGTGATCCTGCACATCAATGGCCCATCGATTGGCTGGGCAAAACTGAATGAATTACGGACTGGTATCCAGAAGATGCGTCAGAAGGGGCGGAAGGTCTACGCCTGGATGGAAAGTGGCAGCACAAAGGATTATCTGCTGGCCACCGCCTGCGATGAGATCATCCTGCCGGAATCTGGCATGCTGATGATGCCGGGGCTGCGTGCTGAAGTTTCGTTTTACAAGAACCTGTTTGACATGCTGTCGATCCAGCCGCAGATGTTGCGGGTCGGTGAATTCAAGTCGGCGGCTGAACCATACAGCCGCTCGGAAATGAGTCCCGCATTCCGCGAAGAAATGGAAGCCATTCTGGATGACTATTACCGCCAGATCGTGGAGATGATTGCCCAATCCCGCAAGTTGACGCCCGATCAGGTCAAGGGAGTCATCGATACGGGGCTGCATTCTGCTACCGACGCAAAGAAGCTTGGATTGATTGATCGCGTCGGCTACGAAGACTCGATCACCGAAGTCATCAAGGGAGATCGTAAGGACGCCGAAGTGAAGTTTGCCAAAGGATATGGCAAGAAGAAACTTGACACCGATTTCAGTGGCATCACTGGCATGGCCAAGATGATGAACCTGATGATGGGTGTTGAGCCGGCACCGCGCAAGTCATCCGCCGCCAAGATTGCGATCATTAACGCGGTTGGTCCAATTGTCTCCGGGAACAGTTCGGCAGATTTCCTGGGCGATGAATCGATGGGTTCAACCACGATCATCAAAGCCATCCGCCAAGCCCGCGACGATTCCACCGTGAAAGCAATTGTCTTGCGAGTCGACAGCCCTGGCGGTAGTGCTCTGGCCAGCGACTTGATGTGGCACGAACTGGAAACCTTGGAAGGCAAGAAACCATTTGTCGTCAGCATGGGCGACGTTGCAGCCAGCGGCGGCTACTACATCTCCATGGGGGCTGACCGGATCTTCGCCGAGCCGGGAACGCTGACCGGTTCGATTGGTGTTGTTGGCGGCAAGCTGGCGTTTGAAAAGTTCTACGAAAAGATCGGAATCACGACCAGCGTGGTTCATCGAGGCAAGAACAGTGGTGTGTTGAGCATGACAACACCATTTTCAGACGCCGAACGCGAGACCATGCAGAAGATGCTCAACGACATCTATGCTCAGTTCACAACCAAGGCGGCCGCAGGCCGAAAGATAGAAGTCGAAAAGCTCGAAAAGATGGCTCGAGGCCGCGTTTACACGGGAGCCCAGGCTCTCAAACTGGGCTTGGTTGATGAACTCGGTACTCTCTCTGATGCCATTGCATTCGCGAAGAAGTCGGCCGGACTCGATCCCGATCAGAAACTGGAGCGACTGGACCTTCCCAAGCCGATCAGTCCCTTTGAACAACTGTTTGGTCCCGTTGATCCCGGCGCTGCCTCCATGAACAGCGGGGCTTCGGCATGGATGAAGCGACTGCCGCCTGAAGTCATCGACACCCTGAAGGGTCTGGATGTGTACGAATTGCTCGCTCGTGAACGCGTCTTGACCGTCATGCCTTACCGCATGCTGGTCAAGTAATCGGAAATCTGCCGAATCTGGATTTCATATCCCGGACAATTCTGAAGTCTGCTCCAAACGTCAGCAGGAGATTAGTTTCTCTTGCTGACGTTGTGGTTTTCAATGGCGAGTTGCTGCCCGAAAGTTTGATGTTATGCGTATTGGTACTGTAGCGATTGCCCATCCGATCACGTTGGCGCCGATGGAGGAGCATACGAACTATCCGTTTCGCCTGGTCTGCAAGCAACTCGGCGCCAGCCTGGTCTGCGGCGAGCGAGTGGATGCCTGTGATGTCGCCAAGCGCGATCGTCGAGCCATCAAACTTCTGCATACATCTCCGACAGAACGACCTGCGGTCGGTCAGATCAGTGGAAACGATCCCCACATCATGGCCGATGCTGCCAAGGTCGTGGCCGAGCAGGGATTCTCAATTGTTGACCTGAACTTCGAATGCCCGATCCGGCGATTGATCGGTCGTGGAGAAGGGGGAGCCTTGATGGCGGACCCGACCGCGATTGCGAAACTTGTCGAATCCGTTGTTCGCGCCGTCGATATTCCCGTGACCATCAAGATTCGATCTGGCCCGGATGCAGAGCGAGAAACGGCGGTTGAAATCGCCAGACTTGCCGAACAGGCGGGGGCGGCCATGGTAGATGTCCACGCCCGCAGCGTCGCGCAGTCGTACGTCGGTGGACCTGACTGGTCTGTCGTTGCCCGGGTGAAGCAGGCGGTTCAGATTCCAGTCCTGGGAAGTGGCGGAGTCCGCGAAGCGGCCGACGCCGTGCGATTTCTCAACGAAACCGGTGCTGATGGCGTTGCCATTGGTCGGGGATGTCTGGGAAACCCCTGGATATTCCAGCAAGCCAGGGCACTGGTCACGGGCGGAGCGATCGTTGCGGCGCCGAGTGTTTCAGAAAAAGCTCGGGTATTACTGCAGCTCGTCGAAGGTGAATTTGATTTTTACGGTCACCACCTAGCCGTGAAGCGACTTCCCCGGGTTGCATGTTACTTCGCGAAGTCGCTTCCCAATTTTGCCGAGTTTCGCGATGCCGTTCAGGGCATCAAAAACGTCGTCGAATTCAAACGCCTCGTGCGAGAATACTTTCGTTAGTGCGGGGCGCACGGGCTGCACGCGTCTGAGCATGGGTTTAGAGGTTTCCATACGGTATCCGCGGGACGCCCACTCAGGACATCAGCCGACACGCGCGAGCGTCCGGTTCTCTTCTCGCGTGCAATTGCGTCGCGCGGCGTATCCAGAAACCGGACGCTTGCCGGCATGCAAAGTCAAACCGAAGCAAAGTTTCGAGTGGCAATTCTGAAATGCAGGTTTACCACAGGGGGCACAGAGGC
>CAXBSB010000159.1:0-18643 GCA_963977965.1 uncultured Schlesneria sp. | reverse complement strand
CCAGCCGGAAGTGGGGGGTGAACGGATCACTGACAATCCTGCCATCCGCCATCACCAGTTTAGATCGCATCCCGTTTAAGTGTGGCATCTCGCGTTAACTATACTGCAGCGTCTGACCACGGCTCAAAGTGAACCTCAATGGCACGTTCGACTACTCGATTGTCGAACGTCCTCTTTCGTGCTCGACGTGTGCCTCGTGGTAGATTACTGCTCGCAAGAATTTGTTAAACACGAAGTACACGAAGAGCACGAAGGGGGGAGTGCTGCACTTGATGCGTGCCAACCCTAATCGCAATAGACTCATCCGCTGGTACGCGATAGTCCGGGTCGCACTTCCGTATCGCGTCGAAACATGGGTCAGACGCTGCAGTGACACGCGCAGGATGTCACGCTTAAACGGAATGTAGTTAGAATGTCAACGCGGCGCGTTGAATAACTCATAAATAGTGATTACTATAATTACACACATCACGTCACGAACATGTAACTACATAATCACTCCATGTCGTAAGCGGCAAGGCGAGATCCGATGCAGATCAGCCGACAATTGAGCACACTTGGCGGACATCCTGCGTGAGTTGTGATTTCAGCTCGTCGACCCCTGAGAATCGGCGGACATCGCGAACCCTGTCGACAAAGTCGACGTCCAGAATCTGTCCATAGAGGTCGCCTTGAAAATCGACGAGATAGACTTCGATTTTCTGGGCGGCCTCGCCGAAGGTCGGGTTTGGACCAATATTTATTGCGGCAGCATGTCGCCTACCGTCTATTAATACGCAGCCGGCATAGACGCCGTTTGCGGGGACCAGCGTACTGGCATCAACCAGATTGGCTGTCGGAAATCCAATCGTTCTGCCACGTTGAGCCCCGGTTCCGACCCGCCCGGAAATTCGATAGTGATGTCCTAGCAGTCGGACCGCGTGCCCCATCTGCCCTGTTTCCAGGAGTGAACGGATTACACTCGATGAGACGAGTTGTTCATCCACAGTCGCAGGAGGTGCCACGTCAAATGACAAACCGTGATCGTTGCAGAGCGTTCGCAGAACAGTAATGTTTCCAGATCGATTTCGCCCAAAAAAGAAGTTCGGACCTTCGACCAGTCCTCGGGCCTTCAACTTGTTTCGAACAATTGAGTCAAAAAACTCGTCCGCCGTCAGGGCGAGTAGATTGCGATCTGTATGAAGGACGAGCGTGACATCGACACCGAAGCGATGCAGTAACTCCGCGCGATGCTCAATGGTCGTCAGTGCCGGGGGAGTCGCATCTGGCCTCAGCAATGAAATCGGATGGGGATCAAAAGTCACAGCAATTGCAGATACATTCTCTGCGCGAGCCCGGCTTGTCAGTACATTTAGCATCGCCTGATGGCCTCGATGTACACCATCGAAGTTACCGATCGTGGCATAGCCACCCTGAACGGATTCGAGTGATTGCCAGTCCCGCATCAAGCTCATTCTGATCGCCAGCCCCTGGAATGTCAGTCGTGTTCAAACAAGACAATACTGGCCGTGAAGCCGTGAATGTAGTTCTTGTTCCCGACAGGCCCCAGTTCCCCCTGGGCAAAGAGCCCCGCCAGTGGAAGCGGACCAAATGCCTTCTGAATAGCAGTCGCGTCGTGGTTCAAAACAGGAAACATCCGCGAGCCACGGCCGTTACAACTGAACAGCAGAGCACCGCGGTGCGGTGCCTTGGACGGACCAGCGTTTTCAAGCAGATGCCGCAGATCCTCATCAGCAGTATCGGCGTCGCGAATATGGAACTGAACAGTCTGACCAACGCGCATCAACCCGCCAGTCGAAAGAGCACCTGTGCTGCGATCGGCACCGTGAACATTCACAATCAGGAAGTCACCCCGATGAAAACTCTCCTGATATTCGTTCATCACCACACCGAGATGCACTCCGTTTTCGACGAGCTTCTGATCGCGCGGTGGTAACTCGGGATAGAGCGTCTGCAGTCGCTCGAGCGGTGAAACTCCCCCCAGTTCGTAGATGATGTTCCGGTCGGCACGCGTCACAACAAACGTCGTTCCAATTGGGCGGCAGCCCTGCGAAACAATCGTCTTTACGCGTGGGCCGCCCCGGATGACGACACCGATCGCCCCCGAGTCCACTAACTGATCGTAGAGGAACAGTCGGTTTTCGCCCGGCCCGCCACCGCTTGCCATTCCGCCCACAACAGGGATGCCGGGCAGTTCATCTGCCAGCATATCGATCACGGATTGCGGAAACGATGAATAGGGCTCACCCAGCAACAGGACCGCCCGTGTTTCACTGAGGTGTTCACCCAGATCATCTGGCAGTCCCGAGCACAGCGGACCGTCAGGTGTTTGTTCGAAGGTCAACTGAAACGTGGTCAGAGTTGCACCGGGAAGTTCCGCACACCAGACAGAAATTGCGGGTTCGTCTTCGCATTCCTGCGAGCCACCAACGATAGAATCTCCTGTGCATCCAAGCAGAGTTTTCGCTTTGAGCGCCGACTGCAATTGATCCGCGATTTCTTCGAACCGCGATGCGTAATGGTGAGAAACGAACACACACGCCAGATCTGGAACCGTACTGTTCAGACTCTGATTGATCTGCTGGCAGACGTCTTCAATCGCAGCGGTCAGCGAAGGACGATTCGAAAGGGCTGCGGCAAACGGCATCAATGCTCCGATCGGTGAGAACTCAAGTTAGCAACCCGAGGAAAACGGGGCCGTTATTCGGTGGCGCTAATCCCGGTGAAGTAATCTGGTTCATGACCTGTGATCCATTTGATGTTGCAGCCAATGCTGGGGCGTTGCGTCTGCAGTGGCGGCTTTCCGGCAAGCAGCGCATCGATGGCCGCCTGTAGATCGGCGCCTGTTGCGGGCTGACCGTTGCTCGGACGACTCGAATCGAACTGTCCCCGATAGACCAGAGCCATGTCTGAATCAAACAGGTAAAAGTCTGGAGTACACGCAGCCTTGTACGCGATGGCGACCGACTGAGTTGCATCGTACAGGTACGGAAACGTGTATCCAGCACTGCGATGCTCTTCCACCATTTTCGCGGGACTGTCGTCTGGATGCGATGCGATGTCGTTCGAACTGATTGCGACGACCGAGACCCCTCGAGCCTGACAGGCATGACCGAATGCAGCCAGTGCCGTTCGCAGGTGCTTCACAAAAGGACAATGATTGCACATGAAAATGACAACAAGCGCTTTGGATGAACTGAAGTCTGCGAGCGATACAGTGGTTCCATCAACATTCGGAAGAGAAAAAGAGGGAGCCCTGGTTCCAAGAGATAACATCGTTGAAGCCGTTTTGACCACGAATCCAATCCTCCAAAATAACCGAATGCAGTCGTTGTGCGCGAACGGGCAGCGACGTCTGACCATCGCTCCGCGTACTCTGCCAGTAGAACGATTCAGTCGGCCATCTTCAACGACAGCGAATCATCACATCAGTTTTCCGGGTGGCGTCAGCGAATGCAATAAGGGGTGGCGACGATTTCATCCCGATGTTGCTGGATCGTTCGGGCGATACTTCGACAGCAATGGCTGAATGACTTCGGATGGAACGAAGTCACACAATTTTGTCGCGGTATTTCCCTGACCCAGTTGGGCGATCTGCTTGATCAGACTGCTGGAGATATGCGTGTACCCTTCGCTGGCCATCAGAAAGACCGTGTCGATTTCAGAATCGAGTGCGCGATTGGCCAGCGTCATCGTGAACTCAGCTTCGATATCTGAAAGAGTTCTGACCCCGCGCACGAGGATGCGGGCTCCTCGCTGGCGGATAAAGTCAACGGTCAGGCCTTGAAAACAGAAGACTTCGACATTCGAAAACCCCTTCAAAACCTGACTGGTTAACGAATGCCGTTCGTCAGGCGAAAAGAGAGGTCGCTTGTCAGGGTTGATACCGATGCCGACGGTCAACCGGTCAAAAATCGCAGCAGCTCGCCGAATGATGTCCACGTGTCCAAGAGTCAGTGGATCGAAACTGCCAACGTAAACCGCATGATGTGAACTCAATGACATTGATCAGCCTCCGTTTTCGTGAACAGGAAACCTGATCTGTCACAGACCAGTTTCAACGTTCAAATGGCTCACGCGCGAACCGCAAACGACTTGGATTGTTGCTCATTCGATTCGCGTTCGACGGGATCCATAGTACTGGTTTTCGGCACTCAATCGTTGAATATTGAAGCTCAGCCCCAGCCCCAACAAACTGTCCCAAATCTGTCACATTGGCAGGAATCGTTGGATGCGACGGTTTGGCAGACGAAGCCTCTTGTTGCGACCGCAATTTCGGCAGACACGATGCCACATCGAATTCTCTCGCAACATCATATCTGAATATGCCTTACAACACATCCCGGGGTGAAAAATGGTGAATCGAGTTCACGAGACTCGATGGTATGATGTTTGCAAATGATTTACGTCGTGGACGCGGTCCGCGCGGTCTTCCGTTGCCGTGCGTACAATTCAAAATGGTGAAGGAGAATTGCCATGCCGGTCTTTCGATGGGGACAGGCTTGGGATCCATTTCGTGATCTGGAACGAGAGGTCGATCGACTGCTCGCCAGTGTCTCGCTGTCGTTTTCGGGAATTCGATTTGGACGGGAATACCCGCCGGTCAATGTCTACGAAACCGACGATGGCCTCTTGCTTACGGCTGAGTTGCCAGGAACTCGCCCCGAAGACCTGGAGGTACTCGTCGCTGACGGCGTGTTGACCCTGAAGGGAAAGAGGACAGGAGCTGACGGAATCCCTGACGATCGTTACCGCCGACAAGAACGGCTGCGAGGGGATTGGAAGAGATCACTGACGTTGCCCGAACGAATCCAGGAAGACCGCTTGAGCGCGGAATTTACGAATGGCATTTTGAAAGTAAGACTGCCCAAGGCTCCGACAACTGCACCCCGACAAATCCCCGTTTCCGATGGGAATCTGTAACTCGCGTTCCGTCCATTTGGAACTGACAATCACCGACGAAGGCTGCCATCATGTCGAACGAAATCGTAAAGGTGACATACACCGACGCGGAGGAACCGCAGGGGACGCAAGTCGATCCTGTTGTCTTCACGCCTCCGATCGACATTTTTGAAACGCCCGATGGACTGGTGTTGCTGGCCGATTTGCCAGGTGTCACGCTGGAATCACTCGAACTGCAGGTGCAGGACAACAAACTGACGCTCTACGGAAAAGTAAAACCTGACCTGCCACCCGACGCCCGCATGATTCATCAGGAGTACGCGGTCGGGCACTTCCTGCGATCATTTATTTTGAGTGATGAGGTTGACCACGAGAGGATCTCTGCAAAACTGAATCAGGGTGTCCTCGAAGTCGTTCTGCCTCAGCTTCGGAAATCGGAGCCACGCCGAATTCAGGTCACAACCGATTGATGAAGCGCCGTGCGACATCCTGCGGGCATCATGCGCGAACGGCTTGCTGACCGCGGGCCTCGAAAGTTCTGACAGGAGAATTCGAATGTCCGACAGCAGTGCGCCTGAAACCAAATCAGCCGACGCAGCAACTCCGCCACTGGATCGAGTGCGCCAGGAAATGGAACGGTGGCTTGAGGTCGCTCGATCCACAGGTGAAAAAGCTCTGGAGTCATTAGGACTGGTTGGCTCTGGCCGGCCCGGACAGCCTGCCATTGATGTCGTCGAACTCGAATCAGAGATCGTCGTATTTGTGGACCTGCCGGGTGTTGCTGCTGAGTCGGTACAACTCTCGTTAGCGGGCAACATGTTGACGGTTAAGGCGGCGCGCAGCGGAATGGATTTCCCCGAAACGACCCGGCGCCATGTGTTCGAACGAACGGTCGCGAAGTACGAACGATCCATTCCGCTTCCTGCAGCCGTGGACGGGGACCAGGTTCGTGCAGAAACTCGTGACGGTCTGCTGACCGTTTCCCTTCAGAAAGCGGTGGCAACGACGGGGCGTCCAATCCCTGTTTCGCGAAGTGGCGCTACCGGATCGACTGCAACGAGCTAGTACGCGTCGCACTTCGGGATCGGGAAGGCGAAGCTCATGCTGAGCCGCTTTGGGAGTTGAGGCACATCGACTTCGCGGCTCGGCGGGAGCCTCGCCCTCCCATTAGATCGAACCCCCCGTTTTGGATTTGAAAAACGACGAGTACAAAAACTAATGCGGGGGCGACCTCGCTTACAGTTTCGGACCAACGTCCTTTGCCTTCTCGGGAGGCTTTACGAGTGCCCCCGTCTTGAGGACGTGAGCCTCAATCCTTCGAACTGCACTCTCACTACGCCCCCCAACAGCATCGACCGCTCGAAACTCCCATTTACGTCCGGTCAGATGCACAATCCAGTAATAGGCCAGCTCGCGAATTTCCGTGTGTTGATTTCTAAGCCCGCTCACCAGGTCCATCGACGTTGCCCGGTCCGAACCCTGGTCAGGGCCAAAACCCCAGAGTAACGTGTAGACGTTTAATGCTTCCATGGGTGAGTAATGCTGTGTGAGGATCTCTTTCAGAATTGCCCCTCGTCCCGCATCACGTGCCAGCCAGGTCCGCAACCCGTCGCGAGCAGCAAAGCGCCCTTCCTCAAAATCGCACTCCGCTAAAGCCTGAACCATGGAGGCTGCGGAATCCGTCAATGTCATGCCGCGTACGGCCAGTTCCGTAATCTTGGCGTTTGGGTCATGAACCAGCGCCAGGAATGTGTTATCGATGGGCTGGTCCGGTTCAAACTGCTTTTCAAAGTTTGTGGCAAACCGGCGAAGTGGGGATTGTTTACGCTTTTGCGCATCAATCCAGTCGGGAACGAATCCAGGAGAAACGGGATACACTTTGGCAGATGTGTGAGAGAATTCGAGTGCGGTGTCGGGAGTGACCTTCTGGGATTCGCCTTCGGCGTTTGTCCATTTCACCGATCCTGACTGCACTCGAAGAATGCCTGAGTACCAGTTCGGCTCCAGCGACTTTTCAAACTGGCTCGGCTCGCGCGGTGTCACCTCCAAAGAACAGGCGGTGTCGGGAGTTTGAAATTCCACTCGCCATAATTCATTCCCCACCCGGACGGAAAACAAGGGCTTCACCGCATCTCGACGGGCTGACCTCAACAGGATCCGACCACGTCGCACGTCCAAGCCCGTCGACGTCGTGCGGTCCGGTGGCATGATCCTGACGGAAGTGTCTCCCAGTGCGGTGGCCACAACGGCCCCGCGGTCAAAGTCCAGTGACGCTTCGAATGGTTCCAGGATGACCAGGTTCTCACCAGGCGGAACAACCGAGCGTCGAGGCAACAGGAACCAGTGATGTTGTGCCTCATCATATCGCAAAACGACTCCATCGTTTGAAGTGTACTGGACTGTGACTGGGTTCAAGACGGGAGTCGGATCGTCCTTGTCAGGGCCAGCGTTCGCAGGGACTGCAGGCGTGACCGGTCGTGTTGCCGCGACGGCATCCGCCGCTCCATCAGTCGCGGCCGGCTTGACGGGAGCCACCGGCTTTTCGGGAGCTACGGGCTTTTCGGGAGCGTCCGCGGGGGGCAGGGGATCTACCGACACAACGGCTGGCTGAGTTGCCTTTGGAGCGACTTTCGCAACCGCATTGACAGCTTCCGGCGTGCCATCCTTCGGTGTGTCAGGATTGCTGTCGGTGGCTGGCGTCTTATCGGGATCAGCCTTGCTTAGTTCCCGTTTTGCATCCTTGATCCCATTCAGGAAACCGGAGTCGAAAATCAATAGTCCCAGACAGACCGTCACCAACAATGCAATGACCGAAGCGGGGAAAATGCGCTGCGACCAGGAACTCTGCCGCAGGTATTCGGGAATCTCGTGGGAAGACGCGGGCTTCGCAATTGCCTTTGCCGGGATGACGCTCCCATTTCGCTCGGTTGTTGCTGCTGCGACCGAATCATTTGATTCGACACTCGCCACGGGTTTGGATTCCTCGACCTGCAACTGGTCACCGGTCGCGACTGGACCGAGGGCATAGAGGCGTTCGCGACTGGCCGCGGAAATCTCCGCTGTCTTGCCATTTGACAGAGCAAGTACCTGATGACAGGAAGCGACTTCGGCCAGCAGTTCGTCGGACGTCAGCAGCACTCGTTCAACCTCGACAACCTCTTCGGGTGGCAGGGTGATATCAAGATACTGGGCGATGACGTTGGGATCGATCCCGATATTCGGCCCGCTGACACTGGGAGCCTTTAACCGTCGCTGACGAACCACCAGCCGAATCAGGCTGACCAGTTTTCCCGCCACGGCACTCTCCTGGATTTTCTGCCCGATGAGTTTGGTTTCGGCAGGCTCCAGCATGTCATCCAGGTACGCCAGCAGTGTTCGCAGTGTGAGTCGCATCGCTCGTATCCTTCGCTTGCCCTCGGGCAGACGCCGTCAAATCTCATTTTCCTCAACTTGGCCGACACCTGATTAGTGGGGCTCCGGAACGGATTTCGTACAACTTTCTGAAAAATTCTGCGGCGGCTGGAAGGTTTCGCAGAATTGTGAGATTGTTTGACGGGCTTTGGTGAGTCCAGAATTCTCTGAAAAACGGGCGTCTCTCCATGCGAATCATCGCGGTGCTGCTGGCTTCAATCATGGTTCTTCCCGTCGGAGCAATCGCCGATGAGTCCGCCCAGCCAGCGCCACGGCAGCGAATTCTGTTGCTGGGTCAAAAACCGGATTCACACCCCGCATCAACGCACGAGTACATGGCCGGGGTGAACCTGCTGGCACGTCTGTTGGCGAAAGTACCCGGCGTTCAGCCCATCGTGGTCCAGGCAGACTCCCCCTGGAAGGATGGTCCGGAACTTCTGGATGGAGCCGATGGAGCTATCTTGTTTTTGACGGAGGGGGCTCGCTGGGTCAGTGAAGATGTCCAGCGGCTTGAGGCGTTCCGGCGGTTGGCAAAACGGGGAGGTGGGCTGACGTGCCTGCACTGGGGAATGGGAACTCGCGAAGCGGGCCCGGTCGCCGACTTCACGGCTCTGTTCGGCGGCTGTCATGGTGGGCCGGATCGCAAGTACCAGGTCGTGAAAGTCCGGGCGGTACCCGACAGCCTGCCGCATCCCGTCCTGACCGGGATTGCCCCGTTCGATGTTCACGATGAGTTTTACTACGCACTGAAACGCCCCCCAGCGACATCGAATCTGAAAGTCACATCGCTGATCAAGGTTTCGATTGACGGTGCAGATCATTCGGTGGCCTGGGCGGCAGAACGACCCGACGGCGGGCGATCGTTTGGATTCAGCGGCCTGCACTTTCACGACCATTGGCGGTTGGCCGAATACCGACGCCTGGTCCTTCAAGGGATCGTCTGGACTTTGAAACGCCCGATTCCTGAGGCGGGCATCCCCGTTGATGTCACCCCCGATGATCTGGCTTTGCCCGCCAGGAAGTGATTCCCCGTTTCACGTGGAACGAATGGTCGTTTCGGGCGAGAGCCATTTCAGAATTGGAGTCGTTGCGATTGTCGTAGCCAGTGCCATCAAGACCATCATCGCAAACAGGGTTGGCGAGATCACTCCCAGATCCAGGCCGATGTTCAGCACGATCAGTTCCATCAGCCCGCGAGTGTTCATCAGAACTCCAAGCGAGGACGATGTCCGCCAGTCGAGCCCCGTAGCACGCGCTGCTGCGACCGTACCACCGAACTTTCCCAGCGTGGCGACGAGGATAATCAGACCGCAAAACAACCAGTCAGAAGGTTGAGAGACGAGGCCGATCTGAGTCCTGGCCCCGGTGATTGCGAAGAAGGCGGGGAGCAGCAGGATCGAAACGACGTCCTCCAGTTTCAGTCGAAATGATCGGGCGGTTTCGCTGTCGTGGGGAATGATTGCCCCCAGCAGAAATGCTCCGAAAATTGCGTGAATGCCAATCTTCTCGGTGGCGAAAGCGGAGGCAATGACGCCGACCAGCAGCCAGGCCGTGAGTTCCTTGCTCCTGCTCACGGATGTGACTCGGGCGAGTAACGGTCGGACCACGACAAACATCAGTGCGATGTAACCAAGCGACATCATGGTGGTCATCACTGAGGCGGACAGGTCTGCCTTGGCGATGCCAACGACGAATGCCAGCAGGCACCAGGCAGTCACGTCATCCGCGGCTGCACAACTCAGAGCAATCACCCCCAGAGCTGACTGCTCAATCTTCAGATCTGTCAGGATTCTCGCCAGGACGGGAAACGCCGTGATCGCCATGGCGACTCCGAGGAACAGCGCGAAGCTGGTGAAGTCGACTCCCTGAGGCGCGTAGCGGGTGTAGGCGGCAAGCGCCAAAAGAGCCCCCAGCAGGAATGGAAGAACGATGCTGGCGTGTGAAATGGCGATCGTCGTATGAGCTCGAGATCGCAGCAGGCCAGAGTTGAGTTCCAGGCCAACCAGGAACATGTAGAGAATGACTCCGAGCTGAGCCAGGACTTCCAGAACTGGTATGGCTGGTGTCGGCAGCAAAGTCGCGGTCACAACCGGGGCAATCCGGCCCAGCAATGACGGTCCGATGACAATCCCAGCCACCACCTCGCCGATGACTCGCGGCTGGCCAAACCGTTGAAAAAGGGTTCCGAAAACCCGAGCCGCCACCATGATCGTGACGAGCGAAATCAGTACGTCCGGAAGTTGGCCATGCTGACCGGGGGCACTCTTCGGGTGGCTGACAGTGATATGAGTACCTGGCTGTAACCCCTCACCGATGGCACGAATTCCAAAGAATAGCCCGACGACGAGGACTAGGATTCCCCCGTAGATCATCGTTACCGCCGCTGGTTTCGGACCCCTATCCGGGAACGTCAAGCCGGTTTCAACCACGAATTGCCCTCATCAGATTGCCGTTTTGCATACGGCGGAATAATAGGCGTTTCAACGCGTGTTGTCCAGACAAGTATTGTTCGCACTTCTATTTGTCCGGGAAACGTTGATTTCGAAGCAGAATCGCTTCCGAATTGCGACTGGCAGCGATTCGCTCGCTGTCCGGGATTTGTTCGTTGAGCTCCCTTTCCGCCCAATCTTCGCTTTCTTGCCAGAGCGTGTTGACGAGTTGAAGCATCGTCCCTAGACTGTCGCCGCAACGTGCCTTCCGGGATGTAGCTCAGCTTGGCTAGAGCGCTTGGTTTGGGACCAAGAAGTCGCAGGTTCGAATCCTGTCATCCCGACTTTCAGAAAAGCCTCGATCTGACGATCGAGGCTTTTTCGTTCTTTGCGAATCCACAGACGGATGCATTTCTGAATAGTTACTCGTCGTGCGCCGAGGGCAACTCAGGTTCGCTTCAACTCTCGGTCCAAATCGCAAATTGGCCAAGGCGTGTCGTGTCGCAGAGGACCAATTCCTGAGCGACCGAACGGGGGCTGGAGAACTACCAACCGTTCCACGTGGAACGGAGGCACAAACGAACTCGCGATATATCCAGAAATCGCGAACCAAGTGTCAGGCCAGCGTAGTCAATAAGAAAATGCGGTCAGCGGGTTCGGCGGGGTCAAAAGACCCTTGCCGAACTCTCGATTGACCCAACTCAGGCAGCACGATGAAGCTTGCCGACGATTCGTTCGAAGTCATCCGACGACTGGAAGTCGATGATGATCTTTCCTTTGTCCTTGGCGGACAGCTTGATTTCAACCATCGCTCCGAGCCAGTCGCGCAACTGATCTCGCAGGCTGAGGACATGTGGGGTCAGTTCCACCACCGTCGTTTCGGACTTTGGCTTCTTGCCCTTCATCGGGAGGATGTCACCGCTTTCGGCCATGACTTCACGGACCGCTTCTTCTGTCTTGCGGACCGACAGGCCTTCCTTCTGAATTCGCTGGCAGAACTCTTCCTGCTGGCTGCTGTCCTTGAGTGACAACAAGGTGCGAGCATGCCCACCGGTGATCTTGTCAGCCATCAAATCGGTCTTCACCGCCTCAGGCAGTTCAAGCAATCGAAGCATGTTACTGACTGTCGAACGGTCCAGGCTGAGGCGCCGTGACAAGTCTTCAATCGTGCAACCGAATCGGTTCAGGTAGTTCTGGAACGCCGTCGCCTTTTCGAGGACATTCAGGTCCTGACGCTTCAGGTTTTCTTCGAGGGCAACTTCACTGACCTGCTGGTCGGTCAGGTTCAGTACGCGGCAGGGAACTTCCTGCAGGCCCGCCTTGCGAGCGGCGATCAGACGACGTTCACCCGCGATCAACTCGTATCCGCCACCGGCTGACCGGACGAGGATCGGTTGCAGCACACCATGCTGGCGAATGCTGTCCACCAGTTCGTTCAGTGCAGTCTGATCAAAATCCTGGCGAGGCTGGAACGGGTTCCTTTCGATCAGGTCGACATGAACCACCGACTGATCTCCCGCTTCAGCGGCATCAGCGCCACCCATGACACCCGAGCCAAGCAATGCATTCAGACCACGCCCCAGTCGCCGCCGCGATGGTTCCGGGATTCCTGCGTCGTCCATAATTTCTTCCTTGCAAATAGAACAGTCCCGCCGAGAAATCTCGGACGGCGAAGTTGATTGAATGTGAGGGGGAGGGATTGAGGGCGGGAATGTATCCGCGAATGCGGGATCGCGACAAGATGAAAATTTACGGCAGCATTTCTACCCACACGGCATTAAACTTCATCTGCTCAAAGCAGTCAGGTTCGTCGAGGAGGACGAAGTGACTGGGAAAGCTAGATGTCGAACCGATGAGAAGGTCCGCATCCCGACCTGGGACAAGGCGCGTCGTATGGACGTACGCGACGAAAGTAGGACGATTTTGTCGCTCAGCGAGTTCCTTGTCTTGAATCGGTGCCACCAGCGAGAGTCCACACCCCATCAGCCCAAAAAAAGTCGGCGGATGGCCAGCAACGAAAACGACCGCTTCGTCGGGGGCGGGGCCCGCCTTCGCGGTCCGCTCCTTGATCTTACCTGCCAATTCCTGGATCTCGGTTTGGAACTGTGATCGGTCCTGCCAGGCGTGGAAAGATCCCGTTTGAAACCGAATGGCGATGATGCAAATCATGAGGATCGGTCCACTGAATTGAAGCCGAAGGCTTCCCACGAATCTCGCCCAGCCCGATCTTGTTCGACTTCCCCACGTATCAATTATTCGCTGGATCGCGAGGCCCGCTCCCAGCCAGAGCGACACCAACAATGGAAGGATCAGTCGTGGATAAGGAGAATAAAAGGGAGTCGCCACGCAAAGCCCTGCAAGCCATGCGGTCAAGAACCAGATGCTGGCGGTTTGCCTGCATTGTCGACGGGCTAAGATTTCAGAGACGAGCCCGAACAAACCAGTCACCAATAGCAACCCTGGAGTCGCCAGAAGTAAGCTGCGGACAATCCAGGCAGACACGACTCTCTCTTCAACCGGCGTGATCGATGGATACGGACGGTCAAACCGCGCCGCTTCCACGACGGTAAACGGTGCCACGATGGATCCCGACCAAAGTTTGCGATTCATCCTGTGCTGAACCGATTTCGCCCAGAGTTCGACCGGCAGCCCGATCACGTTGTCGTAGACCCCGACATTCAAACCCTGGTGAACGGCGTTGCTCAGCCACTTGTCGAGTCCGTTGATGTACTGACGATGGTTCGCTGCAACGGCCTGGTAACCACCATGCTTCTGAAGTCCGATCAGGACGGGGGACCAGAGGAGGAACGACAGACCAGCCACGATCGACCATCGTTTCAGAACAGGCCCCAACTTTCTCTCACCAGCAGGCAGGCAAATCTGCCAGGCAAGACCGCCTGAAAGCCCTACCGCCAACGGCAGCCAACCGTTGTACTTGGTCCACCAGGCCAGACTGGTAAAGAGGCTGGCTGACAAAATATTGCGCCAACCTCCCGACTCCATCGCTTGCTTCAGGAAATAAATCCCCCACAGAATGAAGAGGCAGACGGGAACATCGGTCATCGCCGCTCGGCTGTAGGACGCATGAAAGTCGCTGGTCGCAACGAGCCATGCGGCGACAAGTCCCGCTCTGGGGCCAAACCAGCGGCGACCAACCCACCACAGAGACGGAATCGTCAGCAGACCCGCAATCAGACTGGGGATCATCGGAACGAATCCCGTCGGGCGAACCCCACACAATGATGCGAGGATCATTGTCCATTCAATCGCCGCGGGGAGCAGCGGAGGTGCGTAGAGATGTCGAGCGGGATAGCTGTATCCCTGTTCTGCGCCGAACCAGAAGTTTGACGCGTACACCCCTTCATCAAAATGTTCGATGCCCATCCGCTCGGGAAACCACAATCGCAGCACCGCCCCGACCAGATACGCCGCGATCAACCATCTCAGTTCACGACGTGAAATGGGGACGTAATTCGATGTGACAGGCGCGGATGACATCAATGAATTCACATGGGGGAAGACGGCACCATCCAGACGGGAAAGAATACATCACACTGTACCGCGGGGGTACACCGTTGTCCCACCGGCATGGACGATTGTTTCCGTTCGCCAGTAAAGTAGTCGCTCGTGAAGGATCCCGAATTCCATCCCGCGAGAGTACACTATCCATGAGCAAGTCGTTCGACCAGCGAAACCAGAGTGACACCGCGCGGCGGAAACTGAAGAACCTTGCCAAGGCGGCGGGAGTCGACCTCGAACTCGTTTCGGCTCTGGCGAATTTCACCTGGGACTACGATCCCAACATCAGCAACGAGGCGACCGGCTGGGTCAATCCGAACAGCGGTGGGAAGGCTGCAAAACAACAACTCATCTGGATTGCCGAGAGGATTGGGATCTCGCCCGATTTTTCGCTGATACGGAATCAGGCCGAGAAGGAACTGATCCAGGCTTACCGCGGGCTTTCCATCGACGAATTCTGGTCACGATTTCTGATTGCTGCGACTTCAGGCAACTACGGTCACGTCTCGGAATTCGCCTCGTACCATTACTTACGTGGCATCGACAAATCCCGGATTGGTTGGCTGGCTTGGCGCGGTAAAGAGATTGGGATCCTCGAAATTGCTCGCAATCTGTTTCTGAAATTGTTTCGCGGAGGATCAATCGAACGTGGTGATCTCGACTACGTATGGTGTGACCTCACTCTGAAACTTCCCTGCGAAGCAAAGACGCAAGACCCCGAACTCACGTGTCTTGAACCACTGCTTAGAGCGATCGAGGAACTGCCACCGCGATCCGGTTTGAAAGATCTGCTCGCCTGCTGCAAGGGTTTGGTCGGCGGCGACAAGTTCTTCAAGCAGGAAGTACTGCAGTCGCTGGCCTACGCTGGCATACTCGCAGTCGATGGCTTTCCGGTGAGTGAACTGTTCATTCCAGAACTGCGGAACAAATTGAGTCCACACTTCTACTCCAACGAATGGTCGTTCCCGCTCAGGTTCTGGTCGACGAACGGTGGAACCGTGAATCGAAAAGCGATGCCGCGTCGATGAGTTGGCAGAACAATTGGACTCTGCCGCAACCGCGAACTGCCTCCAGCCGTTAGAGACAGTTCGCAGAGATCAGCATCGATTTCATGGCCCAGAGACCGGAAGATCGGTCGACACTGGCTTCGCCACGGTGGAACCATCAGGGACAATAATGTCGATGATCTCGGCTGGCGGTCCTGAACGCAGCGACAATCTCAGGTCACTCTGCTCGAGTGCCGTTGCACGATAGACCGGATGCGTTCGTCCAGCAATCGAGAGACCACTCAACGGATCCGCAGGTGACATGGCCGCTCCACTCGATTTCAGCGAAAGCTTCATCGGAGCAGAGTTCGGATACTTGACTGTGATGGAGACATCCTGGTCTTCGAGCGAATTTGCAATCGGTCCGCCAAATTCTGCGATCCCGTCAAAACTAACGAGCATCGAGTCACGTCCAGGAGTAATTCGCGGATTGGTAAAGGTCTTGTCACCCAGATGCAAAGCCACGGTGGCATTCTGAAGTTGCCAGGCGGGACTGGCGAGAATCAGGAAATCATCACGACCGAAATTCAATCGGGGAGTTCCCTGCATTGTTAATTGAATCTGTTCAACAACCGGTTGTGGTGTCGCTGGTGATAGCTTTGCAGCACACATGATCAGTTGCTGAATGGGGAGATCTCGAACCCATTCGGGATCAGTCAGTCGGGCTGCCAGTTCTGGCCGATTGTCCGTCTGATAGTAAAGTCCCAGCAATGCGATGCGGCTCTGCGACCGTTCCAGGTTGACGTCAATATTCCGAAGAATCGCGTCCTCGGCATCCTGGTTTCGCCCAGATCTCTGCAGAACCGTAGCGCAAATCAGGTTTGCTTCCCATGCATCGGTGGAGCAATCCAGAGCCTTCAGTGCGGTTTCAGCAGCTCCAGGCTGTTTGAAATACGACTGGATGTAGGCTCGATTTGCCAGAGCGGCAGCGAGCATTTCGTCCTTACGAAAATGCCCGGCTCCCAATGAGGCCAGCTTATCGTAGGTTTCGGCTGCAGCGGCAAACTGCCCCTGCATCTGCTGGGTCCGCGCGACGTAATACCAGTACGGTGGATAGCACTCCATGAAACCGGCCATTCGTTTCAGAACGCGAGAACGCGTTTCCAGGTCATTTTCGCGCCATGCGTTTTCCAGTTTGTCGAGATCATCGTTGCGAACCAGCCAGCGATCCGGGATCTGCTTGGCGCGGGCCATCTTCCAACTGGTGTCGAGGAATTGAGTTGACTTGTCGACGACGCTGGTCATCAGCTTTTTGTCAACCTGCCATCGATCCAGTTCCTTGCTCATCGTCTTGTTTCGATGGTCCCACCAACTGTTGGCGCCGGTTTTCACGGCCGAGAAATACTGGGCCGTTGCGACTTCAGCAGCGAGAGTGAACGCACTAATGCCGAGTTCCCGATGGACAGAGCGAACGTACTGCTCCTGGATGACATCCTTTTCGCGGTCGGCAATTTGAACATGAGAGATCTCGTCCAGCACACCGGCGTAAAGTTTCATCACTTCTTCATCGGCGATCCCGTTCAGGTTGAGATGATTGAGGATCTTTTCACGCTCTTCAATCATGACTCGAACAGAAGGATTGCGCCGGATTCTGTGCAGGGCTGCACGACTGTAATTCAGTGCAACTGCAGCCGCCTTGCGCTGTTCGTCAGTCGCTGGTTCAGCGGCCTGCAGGCGCCGGAAGCAATCCAGGACAAGGCAGATCGCCAGTGCGAACAGGACCAGAACTGTCAGTGACAATCTTCGTGGTTCCGGCACGGATTCCGCCGATGTTTGCAGACCTGTGTTCACAGATTTCCCCTGGCCAGTAACAGCCAGGTTTCTCTTTCGATAATGAATTCGTTTTCGCATGACAACCTCGTCTCCACGGGGCGTGACAATAAACACGTTGGACCTGAGGTACCCGATCTGAAAGTCAGCGACTGGCGGAGGGGACGTTCAGCAGACTGAATTTCAAGTCAAAAGGCACAGGTGTGATCCTGCGTGCCGTACCGTCGTGGCACGATTGAGGCGACATCCCGTCACCATTTCACACGCTCGCAGAAGTAGCACACGGGGTGCCACTTCCCCTCCGCGAACGAAGTTTGATGGGACGGTTCTGGCAAGTTGTCTGGACAAGGTATTTTACCCGGCAGAATCTGCCGACACGTGAAACAAAGACGCTCGTCGTTACTGGAATCCTGCGGGTCCCGTCCAAGGCTTCGATTACGGAAAGTCGCCTGTTGACAGCGGTCGTACCGATGCGCGAATCGAATCGGATCTGGCAAGATTTGTCGATTGAATCGCATTTTGCGGGAACCGATTGCCCCAGAAACTCGTCATTTGAACCGCGTCAACGTGTGACTCCCATCACCGGCCTGACGAATGAACCGTTCAATCGTCGCGAGGGTTGAATTCCTATCTGAATGGAATTCCATGAGTTAAGGAGCAGCCAATGAGGACAAGATTCGTCGGAATCTGCCTGATGGTCATTTGCGGACTGTCGATTGTCGACTCGAATGTCCATTCCAAGGAGTACCCCGGGTTGCCTCCTGCAACGGGGCTCTATCCGCAAGCTCCACTGTCGATTCGCGAACAGCTTCCGGACAATGCGTTAAATCTTGTTTCCTCATTTGATCGTGAGTCAGCAGACATTCGAGAAAAGGCAGAGCAAGAAATACAAATCAGACGGCGTTCTTTGATCATCGAATTGCAAGCCTTACAAGACTCGTACACGCGCGACGCGAAGCTCGACGAAGCCGTTGCGATACGAGATGTGCTCCTGCAACTGAGAATTGCCCACCTGAAGGCACTGCCAGATCCTGGCACACTTTCAAATTATGCCACTCGGCTCGGAGAATCGTTCTATTTCGAAGTCATCGGTTCGATGGCCAACTCCGCCTGGGGGACCGAGGTCTACACGTACGACTCGTATCTGGCCACAGCCGCCGTCCATTCCGGTGTATTGAAGAACGGACAACGCGGCATCGTGAAGGTCACCATGTTGAAGAGTTCCGAGCCACATCACGGTAGTACGCAGAATGGAATCACGACTCACAACTGGGGACCATATTCTGCCAGTTATACCGTCGAACGACCAAAGCCTGACGATAATCTGCCGTTGAAGACGAAAGCGGTTCCAGTGTCAAAATGAACTTTTGTGATCGTAGAAAAATCTTCGGCCTCAGGTTACGGGGCGATAAACGTCAGCTTTATTTCCTCGTTCAACGTGTTCCTGCGAGTGAGTTTGCCCGAGTTGAAATTGACGGACTGCCGGGGTTCTGTTATCGCACACGCGTGGAGGAATGAAGGTAACGAGGCCGTTGTATCAAAGCGCGAACGAATGACTGATCGAGC
>CAXBSB010000158.1:0-18675 GCA_963977965.1 uncultured Schlesneria sp. | reverse complement strand
GGGTGTAAGGCCTCAAGCTGTACAAAAGTGGGTCGCCAAAAAATATACGCCAGTAAAGAGAGCGTTGGCTGTTGAAAAGGCAACAGGTGGAAAAGTGAAAGCAAGCGATCTTTGTCCTGATTTTTATCAAGTTGCATGAGTGTTTATCTATGAGCCAATCACGCAATTCATTCAACAAAAAGAATGCACCTATAACTTCACATTTTACACATGAAGACCAACAAGCGATTTTGGCTTTAGCTGAAGAAGACGGTATCTCAGCCAGTGAGTGGATTAGAAACTTAGTCACGACACACCTCGACGAACAACGAAGTCATGTCGTCAGAATGGCCGATATTTTGGGCGTTCGCAAAACTCTATGCGAACTCGAAGAACGCGGAATGTTAGGTTCCACGATCGTAACAGCGTTGGGTGAATTCGGTAGGACTCCTAAACTGTCGGTCCTTCCCGGCCAGACGAAAGCAGGCCGCGATCACTGGGCCAATGCGATGTCTGTTCTTATCGCCGGTGCCGGAATCCCGGGTGGACTGGTTCTCGGTGCGACAGACCGTAATGGCTACTCTGCTGTCGACCGTGTCCTTTCGCCTGAAAACTACGTGTCAACGATTTACACAAAGCTCGGTATTGATCCCGACAAAATCCTTTACACGCCTCAGGGACGACCTTCACATCTCGTTAGCGATCCAACACCGATTCGTGAGTTGTTCGTCTGAGTAGGGCTCTCGTGTAGACAGCCAGCAGGCCATAAATTGAACTGGAGACTCCGGCTATGCCTGCCAAAGCGATTTTCCACGCAATGACACTGGCTGGATTTCTCGCGATTTGTAGCGGGTCATTGTCGGTTTCGAATGCTCAGGAAATCGGTCCGGACTGGGTCAAAGTCACCGCAGATGCCGGCTGGCGAGCTCGCGACTCCAGCGGTGAACTGGTCTATAAAGACAAGCTCTGGCTGTTCGGCGGATGGTTCGATTCTTTTCAATCTCCGCCGCGTGATGTCTGGAATTCTGCTGACGGTAAGACCTGGAATCTGGTCGAAAAAGCGGCTCCGTGGAAGTACAGCGACCTTCCGATGACGATGACGTTCGGAGATCGAATGTGGTTCATGGGTGGCTGGACCAATGGACGCCTGGAAGGCCACGGAGCGACCAATGAAGTCTGGTCTTCGACCGATGGCGTCCGATGGGATCTGACAGCAAACGCTGGCTGGAGCCCCAGAATTGCTGCAGCAATCGTCGAATTCAAAGGACGAATGTGGATACTGGGTGGTACAGAGAATTACTACTTCGGTGACGAAAAAAGCCTGAAAAACGATGTCTGGTCTTCGGCTGACGGAAAGGAATGGCGGCTGGAGACAGCTTCCGCAGGCTGGTCACCACGGGCCTACCATCAGGCAGTGACACTGAATAACAAGATTTATGTCTTCGGTGGCGGGAATTACGTTCCCAAGTACCACGCGGTGAATGATGTCTGGTCATCCAGCGACGGGAAAAACTGGGAAAAAGTGACGGAACACGCTGGCTGGTCACCAAGACTCTGGTTCGGCTCGGTCGTTTATCGCAACCAGATGTGGGTCATCGGCGGCTGGTCCAACGGACCGTCGAAGAACTGGGGAGATGTCTGGCATTCGCGCGATGGCAAAGAGTGGCGGCAACTCAAATCGAATATCTCGTGGAAAGAGCGTCACGAGCACTCAACCTACGTTTTTCAGAACAAGATCTGGGTCGCCGGGGGCCACGCTCAACCTCTCAGCAGCGAAGTCTGGTCCTTGGAACTGCCCGAAACCTTTGAGGCAGACAAATAAGTCGGTACCGATTGAGGCAGCGATTCCTGGCCTGTGCCGTAGACCAGAATTCTGCCAATCTGTCAAAACAGGAAGGCTAGGGTGGCTGCGACTGGTTTTCCGCGTACGCAAGCTCGGTGTACAGCAAAAGTTGATACGCCTCTTCTGCCGGCTTGATCTGCATTCCCGTTGAAACCCTCATAACCGGCTTAAGCGGATTCTGTCATTCCTCCGATCCGATCAAGGAAGTGCCGTCCACACGCGCATCGATCGGGGCATTGCAGCCAGTCAGATTGAACATCAATCCCAGTGGCTATGCGAACCCCTGTCAGAACGTACTGCGAACTGGAGGCACGGGGGGAGAATAGGAATGGATCGATCACAGAGTGATATTCGAGTTTCCCGCAACCTGTCTGGAAGCTGGCGTGCGATGACTGCGGCGGGTGTCGCATCCATCAGCCTGGCGTGCGGCTTCGCTCAGCCGGCACTCGCCGAATGGTGGAAATCGCAGGCAGCGAAAGCCCCCGCGGCAACATCCAAGCCGGCTCAATCAGAAAATGGATTCGCTGCCACAATTCGCCGTCTGATGGCAGAATCACGTCGCGCAGCCGCTCAAGGTGACCATGCCAAGGCCATTCAGTTGGCAGAGCGAGCCGCCAAGATCTCCGAAGCATCCGCGCAGCTCTTGGGATCCGCGGGCGAGTGTTCTCCTCAAGAGACTGCAAGGTTTCTTGCGGAAGCGAAATCACGAGCAAACCAAAGTACAACCGTCGCCGCTCAGTCAAAAACTGCACGTGAGCCTGCTGACACGAAGAAGCCGGTTGAGTCGAAGAGCGTGACACCTGCAGTGGCCTCCTCTGGACAGGTCAACTCGGCACCTGTAAATAAAAACCTGCGTCAGCCTCAGCCCCCGACGGCGGTTCCAGGTCCCGCAAAACAGACGAAGACGCCTCCTGTCGCGAACGAAGTTGCGGCGGTCGAATCCCCGCTGTTTGGTGATCGCGCTGGACGTGCAAAAGTACCGACCAAGACGCCAGAGATCGCAAGTACACACACGACAGCGGCGAATGCATCAGCGACAGCGGTGAATGTACCGGATGCTGCTTCCACTCCCGTTCCTCCATCACCACCTCTGCCTCCCTCGCCATCACAACCATTGTCAGATCTCGAAGAATTACTGGCGCAATCGCGGCTGGCAGCAGCAGACGGTCACCTTGACCAGGCCATCGAACTTGCGCAACGCGCGGTCGACATGTCGGCCCCGACATCGCTGTTCGGCCCCGCACAGGCCACACTGGACAAAGGCGCGAATCGGTGGCTGCAGACTCTGATCGCACAGCGTGATTCCACCCCGGCCACTGAGGAGCTTGTCTTCGAACCGCCGGTCAAAATCTCGTTGAAAAAGCGATCTGCAAAGGTCGCTTCTCAACCAGCAGCAAGTGAAGCGACCGCTGCTGAACCGGTTGCCAATCCGCAAGCCCCAATTGAGCCAGAGACCGCTCAAGCTGAAGAGCCAATCGTTGCACAGCAGCAGGCACCACTCGAAACGTCGTCAAATGCGGCGGAATCTTCGCTTTGGACTGAGGATCTGCCACCTGCTCCCGCACCGTCGACGGAAGAGCAGCGAAGTTCCCAGAAGTTTTCACGAACCGCAATTTCGCGTGCTGGTGACTGGGTCGACGCAGACGCTCTTGAACTCAAACCGACACCGCCTGTCGTCGATAGCAGTGACACGAGCGCAGCGGCGGACGATATTCCAAGCCCGGCGAGCTCACCGACAGCAGCAAATTCTGTCGACGCGGCTCCCGAGTTCCCTCTGGGTACGGTTTCCACGCCAGGGTTTGCTTCCGATGAGTTTGCCGCGGAATCGACGGCAGCCCCTTCGAATCCGCCTGCTCCCCAATCTTCAGAACAGCAATCTCAAGGATTTGTTGAGACGGCACCGCTGGCTCGCGTTCCCCTGAAAAATCGCGGTCACATTCAACAGGTTGCCAATCAGATTCCTGTGCCGGCAGCGGCCAAGACAACTTCGAATCGGGCTCCGTTGACTCAACTGGGCTTCGAAAACGATTCGTTGCCAAAATCGACAGAGGTTCCTGCAATATCACCTCAGGAGATTGCCAATCAACCTGAAGCCAAAGTGGATGACGTCCCCGTGCAGAGATTCCCGATCCAACGCGTGTTGCAGTTGCAGCAGCGGTTGGAAACGGCCTCGTCGTTGAACCCCGGAAGTGCCAAAATCGGTGATGCCCCCGCAGCGACGAATCGGCCCCCAAAAGGATCTGCAACGGTTCCTGCAGACTGGTTCATCGCACCAGAGACCAAAGAACCCGTTAAGCCAGCAGAAGCCAAGCCTGAGCAGAAGGAGACGGCGAAGCGAGGGATGCTGAAGTTACGTGGTCGCGCCCCGATTCACATCGAGGAAATGACGTCCGTTCCCAAGGAATCGCAAGCATCACGGCAACCTGTCGTGGCTGTATCGTCGGCCACCAAGTGGAAATCTCTGAGCGATGAGCAGACCGCTCAATTAAGCACTCTGTCATCGCCGCTCGCTCCTCCCGCGGCAGGACGTATCGAGACATCAGGCCGGTCAGAATCGGGAGGTCAGCCAGAATCGGGAACACGAGCCGAACCACCTAAGCTCTCTCCACCTGTTTCCCAGGTAGCATTTGAATCGACGGAAACAAACCGCTCCCGTGATGCGGCGTCGAAGACGAAGGCTTCGCAGGCACTTCCGTTTCCAGAACCCCCATCCGTTCCAGAACTTGCTCCTCCACCGCCAGAAGTTGCAGAGGATGCCGCTTGGTACCATAACACCGCCAAGCCCGAAAAGAAGCAAAGCGAACCAGCAGTCGTCCGAAAAAACTCCTTCGCTATGATCGATCAGATGGCGGAAACGTTGAGAATACCCGTTTCCACCCTGATTTCGCTGATCGGTGCTGGTGGATTGGCACTTTTGGGGGTTGGCCTCGTCGTCTTGCGTGCGACAATTCGTCGTCAGTACGACTGACCCGGGGACAAGTCGTGATTCGAGACTTGCCGCCGTCCGAGGAATCGTCATCGAATCATTCGAACAGGAAGAATTCTGATGTTGATTGGCGTTCCCCGAGAAGTCAAAACGGACGAATATCGCGTTGCCATGCTGCCTGTCGGCGTTGAGGAACTAACGCACGGCGGTCACAAAGTTCTGGTGGAATCCGGCGCGGGAGTTGGCAGCGGTATCACGGACGAAATGTACGCAGCCAACGGGGCGACTATTGTCAGCAGTGCGGCGGAAGTCTGGGCCGCTGCGGATCTGATCGTGAAGGTGAAAGAACCCCAGCCGATCGAATGGCCCATGCTCCGGCCAGGACAGATGGTATTCACCTATTTCCACTTCGCGGCCAGCGAAGAATTGACTCGAAACGTGGCCTCAACGGGCATCACGGCAATTGCCTACGAAACGCTGCGCGGCCCGCGCGGTGATCTCCCCTGTTTGACTCCCATGAGCGAAGTTGCAGGGCGAATGAGCATCCAGGAAGGGGCTAAGTATCTGGAACGTCCCCAACTGGGACGAGGTATTTTGCTGGCTGGTGTTCCTGGCGTTGCCCCTGCTCATATCGCCATTCTTGGAGGGGGCGTCGTTGGCAAGAGTGCGGCACGGATCGCGGCGGGTTTTCAGGCGGATGTCGTCATCCTGGATATCAGCGTCGATCGACTGCGTTATCTCGAAGATATCATGCCTGCCAACGTCAATACGGTCTTCAGCGATCGCCATAACATCCGCGAACAGTTGAGACTGGCGGATCTCGTGATCGGAGCGGTTCTTGTCGAAGGTGCCCGCGCACCGAGACTCGTGACACGCGAAGATTTGAAGCTGATGAAGCCTGGTGCGGTGATCATTGATGTGGCAGTTGACCAGGGAGGCTGCGTCGAAACAACTCGGCCGACGACACATTCGAATCCGACATATGTGGTCGACGGAATTGTCCATTACTGTGTCACCAATATGCCTGGGGCAGTGGGGCGTACGAGTACCTATGCCCTGTGCAACGTGACCCTTCCCTATGTCTTGCGACTGGCAAACCAGGGCCTCGCTGGAGCAACAACCGTCGACCCTGGACTCGCAAATGCTGTCAACATGCATAAAGGGCGAATTACCTACAAGCCCGTTGCAGACACATTCGGCCTGCCATTTACGACATTTGTGGCGTGATCAGTCGCTTACGAATGTTCGCCGACGTCCAATGATTCAGTTCTTCGTGGACCGTCAACAATCTGTTGGCGATTGAATCGCCCTTCTGATCAAAAAGGCGATTCAAGGCACGAGTTGCGCCGTGGCGCTTGATTTCCGGGCAATCTGGGTGGATATTGACGCTACTCACCTACGGAAATTCGCTGACTCCGGTGGGATTCACTTCACGATGTCGACTCATAGGGAATCGGATCAATGGCGAAGAAGAAGGCCACTGGAGGGCTGGATGAAGGTGCAAAGATTCGCGTCAAGTCTGGTGTGATGTCCCCAGATTTTCCTGACGTTTCCTTCGGGGGTTGGACGGGCAATGTGATGGAGGTTTCTGGCAAACCTCCCGCCCAGAAATTCATCGTGGAATGGGACTCGGCAACGGTTTCGGCAATGCCGGGAGATTACGTCAGTCGCTGCGAAGCCCAGATGCTCTACCACGTCATGGCATGTCTTGGCGCCGAAGACATCGAACTCGTATGACGATTCGCCACTGCTCCTGCAATTCGTCAGGAGTGTTTTGGCAGCGCAACAGAATACAGCATCGTGACGGAACCGAGAGACAGCAGTGTAAAGGCCGCCCAGTCAGGCGGATCAATCACTGGCCGGGTCTCTTTGTTGACGACCTGTTTTGCGAGCATTCCGCGAATGCCGGGATCCCGCTCTTCGGGCTGAAACATGACGAGCTTGTCAATGGCCAGAAACGCCAGGCCCCACAGGCCAACGAACAATCCAGCGGCGAAACAGGCGGAACGCAACATCTTTCAATCCTTCAGCTTCTTGCAGAATTCACGACTGATATCGGATTGAGATCACCGCGACTTGACGGATGGACCGGCAAACTTCGCCGCTGCATCAAACTTCTGCCTGTTCGATCGATAGCGAAAGCTGAACGGGTCGCAACGCTCGTGCAGCTTGTCTGGGAAATTTCGCTGAACCCGACAATTTCCAAATGTGTCCCACGTTGGGGCATGCGACTCAGCCGGTCTCGAATCGCTGGTCCTGTATCGCCAGTTCACCGCTGGCCACACACAACACAACCTGCTTCTGAGAATAACGTTACAGATTAGACAAACACTGCTGACGGCATTCCTGCCATCGGAGCACGATGACAATTCTGTGCTGGATTCTCGGAAAAGATTGGCAAGAGGCGCCACTCTTGCGAACAACGCGTCCGCTGTTATATTGCTCGATTGCAGTTGAGGCGAAAATTCGCTAGCGTAGCTCAACGGTAGAGTCCCGGTTTTGTAAACCGGTGGTTGTGGGTTCGATTCCCACCGCTAGCTCTTTAGACGATTGCGTTTACGATTGCTTTGGGTGCGGATGGCTCGCCACCCTGGGGATAATTGGGCGGGATACCCGAGTGGCCAAAGGGGCCAGACTGTAAATCTGGTGGCAATGCCTTCACAGGTTCGAATCCTGTTCCCGCCAATGGTTTGTGAATGAATTCGGTGGTTGCCAGCTGACACTTGGCCGTGAAAGCTGACAGTGATACGCGGGTGTAGCTCAATGGTAGAGCTCCAGCCTTCCAAGCTGGTGGTGTGGGTTCGATTCCCATCACCCGCTCTTGCCTTGCAAGAGTTTAATTTGACGAAGTGATTCTACGATGGGAAACCATTGCGGATTGCGACGTCCGGTTTTTGCCCTGGCAGGTCAGAAGTTTGGTTTAGGGTGATTGCCCGGAGAGGCTGGGTAATCCTGGCGACTGATACGAGATTGAAGCAGACGCGAACTGAACCGCAAATGTGCGGGTCGCTGGGATTGTTGTCACTACGACGTCGTGTAGGGTTGACAATCGCCGTGGCAGCGCTCATTCTTTGGGGTTCGCGACTTCCATCGGCTGCCCTGCTGCTGTAGCTCAGTTGGTAGAGTGCGTCCTTGGTAAGGACGAGGTCAAGGGTTCAAATCCCTTCAGCAGCTCTTGCGGTCTCAGTTCTTTTGTTGCGTCGGGGTCGGGGTGTTCCCGGCTTGTTGTTTGCGAAGTCGTATCATTCGGTTGGTGGGTTTCTAGACAAGAGAAGCGAGGTTAGGGATCAAATGGCGAAGGAAGTTTTTCAGCGCACCAAGCCGCACGTAAACGTCGGGACGATTGGCCACATCGACCATGGTAAGACGACCACAACGGCGGCAATTCTTGCAGTTCAGACTGCCAAAGGTCTGGCGAAGTTCAAGAGCTATGCTGATATTGCGAAGGGTGGAACGGTTCGCGATGAAACGAAGACGGTCACCATCGCGGTGAGCCACGTCGAATACGAAACCGCCACTCGCCACTACGCTCACATCGACTGCCCTGGCCACGCAGATTATATCAAGAACATGATCACCGGTGCCGCTCAGATGGACGGCGCAATCCTCGTTGTTTCCGCAGCAGACGGCCCGATGCCACAGACGCGAGAGCACATCCTGCTGGCCAAGCAGGTGAACGTTCCTGCTCTCGTCTGCTTCCTCAACAAGTGTGACCTTGTTGACGACGAAGAACTGCTTGAGCTCGTCGAGATGGAAATCCGTGACTTGCTGAACAAGTACGAATTCCCAGGCGATGACATTGCGATCGTGCGAGGCAACGCCAAGGGTGCACTGGATAGCCCAGCGGATCCAAAGGCGAGCGAATGCATCAGCAATCTGATGGATGCACTCGATCGTGATATTCCTGAGCCAGCTCGTGAAACCGACAAGCCAATGCTGATGGCGATCGAAGACGTGTTCTCGATCGAAGGTCGTGGCACCGTGGTGACCGGCCGTATTGAGCAAGGTGTGCTCAAGGTTGGTGACAAGGTTCAGTTGCTCGGTCTTGCTGAGCCTAAGGAATCGGTCTGCACCGGTGTTGAAATGTTCCAGAAGACTCTCGAACAGGGGATGGCTGGCGATAACGTCGGTGTTCTGCTGCGTGGTCTGAAGAAGGAAGATGTTCAGCGTGGTCAGGTTCTCGCAAAGCCTGGTTCAATCACTCCGCACACCAAGTTCGAAGCTCAGGTTTATATTCTGAGTAAAGAAGAAGGTGGACGACACACGCCATTCTTCAGTGGTTATCGCCCACAGTTCTACTTCAGAACAACCGACGTCACCGGTGAAGCAAACCTGCTCGGTGGAGCTGAAATGTGTATGCCAGGCGATAGCGTCAAGCTGTCGATCTCCCTGGGTAAGCCGATCGCAATGCAGGAAAACATCCGCTTCGCAATCCGCGAAGGGGGCAAGACGGTCGGTTCCGGCGTTGTTGTGAAGATTCTCGAGTAGTTTGCGTTTCGCGATGAGATCTGGGCGAACCCGACGCCTGACTGGTGTCGGGTTCGCTGATTCTCAGGGTAGACGTTGCCAAGCAGGTGAAGTCAGGGATTTTGAGGTCGATTCATGGCACGCGAGTATGTCTGGCTGGAATGCACGGAAACTGGTCTTCGGAACTATCGCGTGATTAAAGAAACGCGTGGTACTGAGCGACTGGAGTTGAAGAAGTACAACAAGAAACTGCGGAAGCATACTTCTCACAAGGAGTCGCGTAAGAAGTAAGCGGGTCGAGCGGCTCGGGCTTCGCACGGCGAAGTGATACGAACGGGCGTAGCTCAATTGGCAGAGCACTGGATTCCAAATCCAGGGGTTGGGGGTTCGACTCCCTCCGCCCGTGTTTTTTGGTGAGTCTTAGGTGGCTCGTGACGTCTCGAGACCGTGGGTTCTGCGGCAACTGGAGTTTCAACGGTGAATCAAGCGAAAACGGATACCTTGTGGGCGACGCTTTCGAGCGTCACACTATACAAGAAGAACCAGGGACGGTTGGCGCGGCAGCTGGTCGCCGGGGCAGGTGCCTTGGCGGTGTGTCTGTTGTGCTGGTCGATGAATCAATCGCTGCTCGCTGAAACGGCCCCGGCGGTCCGTAACGGTTTGACAGTGGTTTTCGGTGCGATCGGCCTTTGGGTCGTGTTCCGAGTGGTCAATCTTCCGCAGTTTGCGGAATTCCTGATCGAAGTTCAGCACGAAATGGCCAAGGTTGCGTGGCCCAGTTGGCCGCAGTTGCAGCGGGCCACGGCGGTCGTGTTGTTCACGATGGGGATGTTGAGCGTAGTTTTGTTCTGTTACGACATTGTCTGGCATTGGGTACTCAGGCTGGTGCATGTCCTGCAGTTCTAAGTTGGCACCACCCCAGCGTGGGCGATGGTGGAAGTTGTTGGTGGTTTCGGTAGCGTCCATGGATCTGCGTTTGGCGGACGGGCCCGGGGGGTTTAGCGGCCATGACGGAAAGTGCTGAGCAGCAGATGCAATGGTATGTGCTGAAGGTGCAAAGCAATCGCGAACGAACGATTCGTGATTCCCTGAAACGCCGGATCGGACAGGAAGGTCTGGGCGAATTCTTCGGGGAAATCGTGATCCCTGTTGAAAAGATTGTAGATAACAAATCCGGCAAGCGCCGGGTGATTGAACAAAAGTTGTATCCTGGCTATCTGATGGTGCAGATGGTCTTGAACGACGACACTTGGTATCTGGTGAGGACGACGAACGGCGTCGGCGACTTCACCGGTGCGGCGGGTCAACCGATCCCGATGCAACCGCACGAAATTGAACGGATGCTCGGTTCGGGGGTGGCAACGCCAGCAGAACCAGCACGAGTCAAGATCGAGTTCAATGTCGGCGACGGAGTGAAAATCAAGGACGGCCCATTTGAAGGGTTTGATGGTCAGATCGAAGGTGTAGACGAGCACAGCGGCAAGATCACCGTTCTGATCGAGATTTTCGGCAGGCCGACGCCTGTGGATCTGGACTCGTGGCAGGTTGAGCGAACCTGATACTGGTTCCGTGCAAGAGGAGATGGGTGGTGGCTAAGAAGCAGGCAAAAATCAAGGCACAGGTGAAGGTCCAGATTCCAGGGGGCAAGGCAACGCCTGCGCCTCCAGTTGGTACCGCACTGGGCCCTCACGGTATTAACCTTGGTCAGTTCGTCATGCAGTTCAACGAGAAGACTCGTGATCTGAACGGCATGGTCGTCCCCGTGGTTGTGACGGTCTTCGAAGACCGGTCGTTCACATTTGAACTGAAGAGTCCCCCAGCATCCGTTCTGTTGAAGCAGGCAGCCGGAATTGCGAAGGGGGCTGTGAACGCGAAAACAGATCGGGTCGGCAGCGTGACTGCCGCTCAAATTCTGGATATCGTGAAGACGAAGTTCGAAGATCTGAACGCGCGAGATCACGCACATGCAGCCCTGATGATCCGCGGCACGGCACGCAGCATGGGCATCGAAGTTTTGGACTGAGAATTCGGTAATCTTTTTAAGTTCTGGGTGTTCCATGTCACGTTGTTCAAAGCGTATTCGGATTCTGCGTGAACAGATTGCCGATGTTGGTTCAATGGAAATTGGTGCTGCAGTCACTCTGCTGAAGTCTCTCGAAGACAAGCTGCCAGCGGGTGTGAAGCGATGCCGGTTCGATCAGTCCGTCACCGTGGCCGTGCGACTCGGTATCGATCCACGACAGGCAGATCAAATTGTTCGAGGTTCGATCGTACTGCCGAACGGTATCGGTCGTTCAAAGCGAGTCATTGTGTTCGCTCAGGGTGATGCTGTCGCTGCGGCAACAGCAGCCGGAGCCGACGCAGTTGGCGGCAAGGAACTTGCCGAAAAGATTAAGGGTGGATGGCTCGATTTCGACGTCGCCATCGCATCGCCAGACATGATGGGCGTCGTCGGTCCGCTCGGTAAGGTGCTCGGTCCTCGCGGATTGATGCCATCACCCCGTGCAGGAACTGTGACGAGCGATGTCGCCAGTGCAGTTAAGGAATACAAGGCCGGTAAGGTCGAATTCCGCTGCGACTCCGGTGGAAACGTTCACTGTGTCGTCGGTAAGCTGTCGTTCTCTGAAACCCAGCTGAGCGAAAACGTCGATGCACTGCTGAAGTACCTGCGATCCATTAAGCCTGCTTCCTCGAAGGGGCAGTACGTGCGAAACATCAGCCTGTCAGCAACCATGACGCCAGGTGTTTCGATTGCTGGCTAATGTTTGATCGCAGGCAGGGATCGCCACCCGAGGCTGGATTACCCGCTGACGGGAAGCGTACCACAAGTGCAGAAATCGTTGAGTTAAGACAAAAGATCGCGGACTGAAACATTCAACCTGGTGCGGGCGTGATTGCCTGATCAGCGTGGAGCGAGTCGATGAGCAAAGTAGTCAAGCGAATGATGATCAACAGTATCCAGGGTGCACTCGGCGAATGCCGTGAGGTTCTGGTGCTGGATGCTTCCAAGCTGAATGCTGTTGAAGCAAATAAGATGCGAAACACGCTTCGAAAGAAGCAGATTTCTCTCCTGGGAGTCAAGAACGCAGTAGCTCGGCGGGCGCTGAGTGAAATCGGATTGACCGGAGCAGCGGACGCTCTGACAGGGGCGTGCACACTGGTCTTCGGCGGCGAAGACATCGTGGCACTGTCAAAAGAACTGACAGAATGGTGTGAGAAGATCAAGGCGATTGAGATTCGCGGGGGAGCAATCGGGGCGACGCCCTTGCGACCTGCGGATGTCGTATCGTTGAGCAAGAGCCCCGGACGCGCAGAGCTGCTCAGCCAGATTGCGGGTTTGATCAAGAGTCCAGGGGGCAGGCTGGTGGGGGCGATTACGTCGGCTGGAGGCAAGATCGCTGGACAAGTGAAGGCTATTGCGGACAAGGCGTCCTGAACGCCAAACGGGTGTGTTGTCGACACCAAATACTGACCAAACTGACGTCGACTTGTTGTAGCGTCTTGACCCAGAGTGTTTGTTTGAAAGGATGAGTTCGATGAGCGAGTTTGATGCGGCGATTAAGGTGCTGGGTGATCAAATTGTTGGGTTGACCCTGCTGCAAGCTAAGTCGCTGGCAGATTATCTGAAAGAAGTTCACGGCATCGAAGCTGCCGGTGGCGCTGTTGTGGTGGCAGGCCCAGCAGGTGGTGGTGGCGGTGCTGCTGCACCCGCTGCAGAAGAAAAGACCGAGTTCGACGTCATTCTCACCGGTTTCGGCGAGAACAAGATTGGCGTCATCAAGGTTGTCCGTGGCTGCACAGGCCTGGGCCTGAAGGAAGCCAAGGACCTGGTCGAAGGCGTGCCCAAGCCGCTGAAGACTGGTGTCTCGAAGGAAGACGCCGCCAAGCTGAAGGCCGAAGTCGAGCAGGCTGGCGGTACTTGCGAAGTCAAGTAGTCAGCCGGTCAAGGATGCAGCCAGCGGCCGTTCCCTTGGAACGGACCGCAGGAAGCCGACGAAGAGTGAGAAGTCTGGGCAGTGACGCTGGTCGTGGCGCGGCAGAGGGGATAATCTGACGCGCCTGACGACCCCGGCACAAATTGGGTTAACCCTTGTGCTGGGAATGATTGTTCGGCACAATCCGCATGCGGGTTGTGGCGATACAGGGCGGCGGTACGACTGATGTACCTCGCGCAGGTTCCGGGGCACCGTCACTGATCTGGACATTACGGATGTCAAGAGGCGGGTTCAGAGGTCACGCTTTGACAGTCGTGTGCGAAAATTTTCAGGCGAACCCTGCGCTGCCGGTCGGCAGTGACAGTGGGTATCGGTGCGCACGGTGGCGCGCTCGCGCCAGAAGTTCGCAATTCTTCTTGAAGCGGGCTCGTATTCATTTCCGACATGCCCGCCCGACACCAGCGACGCGCCTGGTTCGTTGAGACAACTGTTTCACCAACCGGCGGCGAGCGGTGTGTTCTCGCAAGATCTAAACTGAGTTCGACGAATCAATTTGGGATTTAGGAAGCAACCTAATGGCAATACCGGCCACCCGTATCATCGAAACGACTGAAGTCCGGTCGTTTGGGTCGCTGCAGTCACAGTTCCCGATCTCTGATCTCACTGAGATCCAAGTTAATTCTTACATCCGGTTTCTGCAGCTGGAAGAAGATCCTCGTGAACGTAAGGACGCTGGACTTGAAGCGATCTTGCGTGAAGTGTTCCCGATCGAGAGTTACGATCATAGGTATCGGCTGGAATACGTCAAGTACGAGTTGGGCAAGCCTCGCTATACCGCGCTGGAATGCCGCCAACTGCGGTTGACCTACGGTCGCCCGTTCCGCATCTGGTTGCGTCTGCAGAAGGAACAGGCCGTCGAGGAAGAAGTGTACCTCGGCGACATGCCGATTATGATCGGTGGTGGTGAGTTCATCATCAACGGGGCTGAACGCGTTGTTGTCAGCCAGTTGCACCGTTCACCCGGTGTAGATTTCGTCCAAGGTTCTGAACCTGGCGAACGCAAACAGTTTTCATGTCGCGTGATCCCCGAGCGCGGAAGCTGGATTGAAATCGTCATCAGCAAGCGAGAAACCCTCGGCGTTCGAATCGACCAGAGCGGCAAGTTCTCGGCGATGACGTTTCTGCGTGCCATGGACCCCAGCTACGGCTCAAGCAAAGCCCTCGTCAAGCTGTTCTATGAAACCAAGACGGTCAAGATCGGCAAGGGAGACGAATCTCTCGTTGGCAAGCATGCCGCTGAAGATATCGTCTATCCTGCAGGACACGAACGCGTCGGCGAAATCATCGCGGAGTTGGGCGATAAGCTGACCGAATCCTCGGTCGCCGAAATTCGTACTTCTGGCCTCAAGAACGTAGAAGTAATCGAGAAGGCCGATGACCTTCTCGCGCTTTCGAGCATCCTGGAAGACCCCACCAGCACACACGAAGATGCGTTGCTGCGAATTTACCAGCGGCTCCGCCCAGGCAATCCTCCACAACTCGAAAAGGCTGTCGAGCTGTTCAAGGAAAAGTTCTACGACGTGAACCGATATCGCCTCGGTCGCGTTGGACGTTTCCGAATCAACCGGAAATTTGACCAGTCGATCCCCGACAGCGAAATGACGCTGAAGGCAGAAGACGTGGTCAACGCGATCCGCTACGTGATCAAGCTCCGAATCGGCGACAACAGCGCCCATGTCGACGATATCGATAACCTTGGTAATCGCCGACTGCGAACCATCGATGAACTGGCGTCCGAAGAAATTCGTAAGGGGTTCCTGAAGCTCCGACGGACAGTTCAAGAGCGTATGAGCCTGAAGGACGTGGAGGAAATGACTCCGCGGACCCTGGTCAACCCGAAGAGTGTTTCCGCGGCGATCGAATACTTCTTCGGTCGAGGCGAACTGTCTCAGGTTGTGGACCAGACGAATCCGCTCGCCACGCTGACGCACGAACGCCGCCTGAGTGCTCTCGGTCCTGGCGGTTTGAACCGGAAGCGAGCTGGCTTCGAAGTGCGCGACGTTCATATCTCGCACTACGGCCGAATCTGTCCGATTGAAACGCCTGAAGGTACGAACATCGGTCTGATTTCGAGCCTCAGTATTTTCTCCAAGGTCGACGATTACGGATTCCTGATTACCCCGTACCGCGTGGTGAAGAACCGCAAGGTGCTGGAAGAAGTGGAATGGCTGCGTGCTGACCAGGAATCTCGAGTTTACATCGCTCCGGCAGATACGCCTGTGAAGAACGGTGTAATCTCCGAAGACCGCGTGATGGCTCGATTCCACAACGACGTGGTCTGGATGCCGTCCGATGAGATCGGCTACATCGACGTTGGTTCTTGCCAGATGGTCGGTGTCTCCGCAGGTCTGATTCCGTTCCTCGAACACGACGATGCAAACCGCGCCCTGATGGGTTCGAACATGCAGCGGCAGGGGGTTCCCCTGTTGATCGCCGAATCCCCACTGGTTGGTACCGGCCTGGAGCAGGCTGTCGCTGAAAGTTCGGGGATGGTTCTGCGAGCTGAGAAGAGCGGCAAGATCACCTACGTCGATTCGACCTGTATCGAACTCGATGGCAAGCGAACCGAACTTCGTAAGTACACCGGGTTGAATGAACGTACCTGCTTGAACCAGACTCCGATTGTCAAGGTGGGGCAGCGAGTCAAGAAGGGTGAAATCCTCGTTAACAGTGCGGCAACCTCAGCCGGGGAACTGGCTCTGGGACGAAACGTGCTGGTGGCGTTCATGTCGTTCGAAGGGTTCAACTTCGAAGACGCGATCATCCTTTCCGAGCGTCTCGTGAAAGAGGACGTCTATACGTCGATCCACATCGACGAATTCGACGTTGAAGTTCGCGAAACGAAGCTGGGTCGCGAAGAATTCACTCGCGATATTCCCAACGTCAGCGAAAAAGCTCTGCGGAATCTCGACGAAGGTGGTGTTGTTCAGATCGGAACCCGCGTCGAACCGGGCGACATCCTGGTCGGTAAGGTTTCTCCGAAGGCGAAGACAGAACTGACCCCCGAAGAAAAGCTGTTGCATGCGATCTTCGGTCGGGCTGGTGAAGACGTGAAGAACGAATCACTGGAAGTACCGAGCGGTACCGAAGGGATCGTGATCCACACCGAGAAGTTCTCGCGACGCATGAGCCTTTCGGAAACCGATCGCAAGAAGTTTGAAGCCGAACTCAAGAAGGCCGAAGACGTAGGCAATGCGAAGATTGCAGAAGTGTTCCGCGAGTTCCTGAAGGAATTCGAGAAGGTTCTGGATCGTCGAGTGACCGATGCTGATGGCCGTGAACTTCGTAGCATCACCGACGACAAGTTCGTCGCGATGTATGCAGAAGATTTCCGTTCGAAGTTGGAAGGCTTCGATATCCGCAGCCCGCAGAAGAAGGCCGATTGCCGTCGTGCGTTCAAGGAAGGCTGGGGAGTCGTCGAAGAAGCGATCGATCAGCGTGACCGCCAGCTCAACACGATGAAGCGCGGGGATGAACTCCCCAGCGGCGTGTTGCAGATGGTCAAGGTCTACGTGGCATCGAAGCGTCAGATTTCGGTCGGTGACAAGATGGCAGGTCGCCACGGAAACAAGGGGGTAATCTCCAAGGTTCTGCCGATCGAGGACATGCCGTTCCTCGCCGATGGAACTCCTGTCGACATCATCCTGAACCCACTGGGGGTTCCGAGCCGTATGAACGTCGGTCAGATTCTGGAAACCCACCTCGGCTGGGCCGCCGCGAAGCTTGGCTTCAAGGTCCGCAGCCCCGTCTTCGACAGCCCAACAGAAGATGTCGTCAAGCAGTTGCTGCGTGATGCAGGTCTGCCTGACGATGGTAAGGCTCAGTTGTTTGACGGTCGTACCGGGGACAAGTTCGAGCAGAAGACGACGGTCGGTTACATCTACATGCTCAAGCTGCACCACCTGGTTGAAGACAAGGTGCATGCGCGAGCCACCGGTCCTTACTCGCTGATCACGCAACAACCGCTGGGTGGTAAGGCGCGATTCGGTGGTCAGCGATTCGGGGAGATGGAAGTGTGGGCACTGGAAGCGTACGGTGCCGCATTCATCCTCCAGGAATTGCTGACGGTGAAGAGCGACGACGTCGAAGGCCGTACCAAGATCTACGAATCGATGGTCAAGGGCGAGAACACACTGGAAGCGGGAACGCCAGCCAGCTTCGAAGTCTTGAACAACGAAATCCGCGGTCTGTGCCTGAACATGCAATTGGAAAAGACCTCTGTCTGATGGACACAGCCGTTCCCACGCAGTGGCGTGGGAATGGTTTCATCAGGCGGATCCCAAGAGCTTGCAGACAACCGGTGAAGACACCTTGAAATACCTGGCACCGGATAACGGTTGCCCTGACGAATCAATAAAGCAGATAGATCCTTATCCAGCGGGGGAGGAAATCACGTGAGTGTTGCCGAATCTTCATATGACCGCGTCAACGAGTACTCCGCGATCAAGATTGGCCTGGCCAGTCCGCACGACATTCGCAGTTGGTCGTTTGGTGAAGTCAAGAAGCCCGAAACCATTAACTACCGGACCTATCGTCCGGAACGAGACGGCTTGTTCTGCGAACGTATTTTCGGACCTGAAAAGGACTGGGAATGCGCCTGCGGCAAATATCGTGGGATGAAATACAAGGGGATGATCTGCGACCGCTGCGGGGTCAAGGTCACTCACAGCCGCGTCCGTCGTAAGCGAATGGGCCACATCGAACTGGCCGCACCTGTCGTTCATATCTGGTTCTTCAAGACGATGCCCAGCCGACTGGGTGCGTTGCTGAACGTCAAGACGACATCGCTGGAAAAGGTCATCTACTTCCAGGACTACATCGTCCTCGATCCCGGTGATACTCCGCTGCGAAGCGGCCAGTTGCTGACCGAAGAAGAAGCTCGTCAAGCCCGTGCCAAGTACGGGGACGGGACGTTCACGATCGAGATGGGTGCAGATGCCGTTAAGAAGCTGCTCTGTGGCCTGAATCTGATCCAGCTTTGTGACCAGCTGCGAGTGGAGCTGCGAAAGACCTCCAGCCAGCAGAAGAAGAAAGAACTGATCAAGCGATTGAAGATTGCGGAAGCTCTGCGAGACAGTGAAAACCGCCCTGAGTGGATGGTTCTCGACTGTATCCCGGTGATTCCACCAGATCTGCGCCCACTGGTTCTGCTCGATTCCGGCAACTTTGCTACGAGCGACCTGAACGATCTGTATCGTCGAATCATCAACCGAAACAACCGGTTGAAGAAGCTCGTCGACCTGAACGCTCCAGAAGTCATCGTTCGCAACGAAAAGCGAATGCTGCAGCAGTCTGTCGACGCGTTGTTCGACAACAATCGCTGCAAGCGACCTGTGCTTGGTTCGTCAAACCGACCACTTAAGTCGCTGACCGACATGATCAAGGGTAAGCAGGGTCGCTTCCGTGAAAACCTGCTCGGTAAGCGAGTCGACTACTCCGCTCGAAGCGTGATCGTCGTCGGACCG
>CAXBSB010000157.1:0-18727 GCA_963977965.1 uncultured Schlesneria sp. | reverse complement strand
TCTCCACAGGGCTGAAAGCCCTGTGCTTTGTTCTCGTGGGCCTTCAGCCCACAAACAGCCGATGATTGCGACATCGCCACCCAACCGAGAGACAAGATCTGGGTAACATTGACTCCATCCTACAGCCAGAGCTTGAACCGGCTTCGCAATTCCTCGGGAAGACGTTTCATCACAGCCTTCTCGATCTGATTGGTGGGATACCGAGTGCTGAAATGCATTGCGATGATCTTTTCGTTGCGGAATTTGTCAGCCCGCTCCAGAAAGTCGTCCAGATGCAAATGACCATACTTGTGGATTTTCTCCCGGCGGTGATCCGGGCGGAAGAAGGTCATTTCAATTATCAGGATTTTCGCCGAAAACGCAGGCGGATAGGCATCCAGCCCGGCTGGCGATGTGTCACCGGTGTAACAAATGAGTGGTGTCCGGAGTTCATGCGTGACTTCGGTTCCAGCCAGCCGCAACTCGCGAATCTGGTCCCCGGACATGCTCTGATACTCGGGCTTCAGCTTTCGTCGACGCTGCCAGATCAGATAGCCAACCGAAGGAACCGTATGTGTTGTGGCAAAAACGGTCGCAACGTGCTCACGAGACAGCTCAATCTCCTGTCCATGTTTGACTCCGATCAAGTTGCAAACCATGCGACCTCGATCGAGCTTCTGCCAGGCCTTGAGCATTTTCTCAGTCGGCTCAACCACCTCTTCCGGCAGATACACCGTCGGGGGTTCCATCTTCATCATGCGTCGCCGCGCCACATAAACCGGCAGTGCAGCCATATGGTCCAGGTGCGAATGCGTCACGAGAAACGTTGGAACCCCGATGAAGTCCCAGGGGCTTCCCCCCAGATCGAACCCCAGCTTCAACTCGGGAATCCGCCAGTAACTCTGAACGGCTGCCCGCGAATACCCTTCGATCGTCAAGCCACCATGCTGATCAGTAAGTACGGGAAGGTTTTCGAGCATGGAAAGTTGAGACCGCAATGAATTTCACAACATCAACGCCGATTGACGAGACGGCGATAACTGAACATCTAGACCGGCACGGCCTTGCCCGCCGCGATGCTGCGCGCTTCGGCATGACACATCTTCAAGGCCGCACGAGCCAGTTCTGCTGACAGAAGTTCGGGAACCTGACCTGTTCGAACGCCATCGACCGCAAGCTGCAGTTCTGAAGTAAAGGCAGAACACCATTCACTGCCCCCCTTCAATTTGGGCTGCTTCGCCTTTCCGTTTTCAATCACAGTCAACGGTCGATCCGCACACCATTGTCCTGCGACAGTTCCCGCACTGTACATCAGCGTGGCTTTTTCCAGAAACAGTTCAAACCCGCTGGCAAACGCCAGTCCTTCAGCAGCAATGCCACCGCTCACAGCGCTGACCGCATACGACGTATCATCGTAGACATACTGAGTGTGAACATGGTTCATGTACCCACCTTCAAGAATTCCCTTCGAGAAGACTTGCTTGGGAACGCCGCATGCCAGGCTGATGAAATGGTTGTCGTGGATATGCAGATCGATTCCCCATCCACCCAGTCGCTGGAAATCAGACATGTCTGACGACCATTTCGGGGGCGAGATCACTCGACGAAAATGAGCAGCTCGAAGTTTTCCATATTTGCCAGAAGAAATGGCCTCCGCCGCGAACTTGAACTCAGGAAAGAACGGCAGGACGTGAGCCACCATCAAGAGCTTGCCCGTTTTCTTTGAAGCGGCGATCATCCTGTCGGCAGCCTTCGGATCCAGAGCAATCGGCTTTTCAACGATGACGTGCTTGCCAGCTTCCAACGCATCAATCGCCACTTTCTCATGCTGGTCGTTGGGAAGGCAGATATCGATCAGGTCAATGTCAGGATCCTTGATCATCTCGCGATAGTTGTCGTACGAGCTGATGTCGGTGAGATCGAGGTTCGCGCCGCGCGGTCCGAAGTTCCCTTGAATCGATCGCCAGTCGCCAATCAGTTTTTCAGGACTGCGGGTACAGATCGCTGTGACGGCGGCCCCCTTCAACTTCGAACCCGTGATTTTTCCGTCTTCGGTGAATTTGGTCGCACCCGAGAAATGGGTCCACCCCATGAATCCAATCCCGACGATCCCAATGCGCACCATAATCCGAACCCTCAACGCGATCCCTGTTTCGTTCAAAGAAAGTCGTGGCGTAGCATCCGTATGGAGAGAGTGAATGTCAAGCAGCGTCGGGCCCTGCGAAGCCCCTGCGATGACTGTGGCTGACGTGAACACGCCCCGTCTCCACCTCACCGGCCAAAATCTGAAACTCGCTGAAATGATCCGAAAAATTGCCATTTTTGAGGCAGAACACACTGCCTACTTTTTAGGCAGCCCGCAATGCGCAAAAACAAGGCACGCCATAGCTGCGAGCACACCAGGAAAAAAACGACACAAACTATTTCCCATAATGGACTTGAGAAACAGCTCAGATCAGCCGCCGCAATCCACCCCAGGTAGAATTCGCTGAAAAACCGATGTTTGCGAATTTTCTGCCTGTGACGATTTACACTGGATTTCCTGATGGGCAACCTGTTATCTTTATGACAACGTCGTCTGGTTGATGACACTGTTCGTGTAGTGATCGTTTGGCGAGTTGGTTGGATATGGTTGGATCTGCCAGCTGACTGGATAAACGAACATCAGCGAGGGCTGGTCAGACAGGACGGTTGCGTGCAAGAAACAGGGATGCTTTGTTGGACCATGAAAGGGGAGCCGCATGCTGGTACTATCTCGAAAGCCCGGTGAGAAGATTCTGATTGGCGAAGACGTCACAGTCACGATCGTCCGAATTGGACCGAACACTGTGAGAATCGGAATCGAAGCACCACGCAATATGAACATCGTTCGCGAAGAACTCTGCGAAACCGCGGGCCACTGCGAACAGACCATCGAGATCCATGCTGACGAAGAGATAATCTGATCATCGCTTCATCGCTGTCGATAAAAGAAGCGGAGACCAAATCTGGTCTCCGCTTTTTTTGTTCCCACGGTAGAGCCCCCAGAGGTGCCGGGAAACGACGTTTGAATCTATCGAAAAAATCTGTGGATCATCTGGGCTGAAAATCGTAGACAGATCAGCGCAGATTCTTGTGGACGAAACTGATTCGCCTGGCCATGATGAATGTGGCCAGCGAATTTCACCTCGGATTCCCCATCATGAGCACCGCCCCCTCGCCGAATGAAACTTCAGGCGAAGCGTCTTCTGCGACTCCCGTGTCACGCAGTCCGTGGGAGCGGCTTCTGATTGGATTAGTGGTTGCGGGAACGGTGGGGTTGATCATCATTGCGATCGGACAATCGATCGGACTCGATCTACTCACTACAGCCAGCCGCTGGGGGAGGGTTCGAAAGCTGAACCCACAGATTGCTGCTGAGCCTGTAGTGATCGCCAGCAACAGTGATGCACAGCCACGATCAACGTATCTGGGATCGCAGGCCGCGGATGCACAGATTTCGCCGCCGCGACGAAAGAATCGTGCCGCTGACAACATCGCTTCAGTGGACACACCAATAGAGATCCACCGAGATGCAGGTGCTCCCGATGCGGTTGATCACGATCGAGGGAAGGAACTTCCAATCAGCCTTCCTGACGAGCCACAGATGACAGCGACGACGGGCGTGAATCCAAAGCCGTCCGAAGCGCAAAGCGATTACACGGAGGAACTGCTGGATGCTGCTGCTCAATTGGTCAATCAGTCGTGGCAGGACTTTGAGTATCCGGTTCGGTGGGGCGTCGCAGAGACATCGAAACCACGCATGATTTACTCAGGCAGCCGGAATCGACTGCTCAAGGCAATTGCACACGTGCGCCCGTCCAACCTGTTGCTGGAACTGGCTCGAAAGGACTATGCGACGGCATGCGAGCAGTTTCGCGAAGACCCTCGCCTGGACTATGCCTTCGGCCTGATGCTCTGGAAGCACGGGGAATACAGCGAAGCGATCGGAATGTTTCAACACGCATCCCGCCGGGATGAAGAGCCGTTTCTTCCAGCCGCACTGGCTGTCGCGTGGGGCCGTTTCCTGGTGCACGAAGAACGTCGAGGTCTGGATCAACTGGCACACATTTCCCGATTGCTGGCCACCGTTCCCGACGACTATCCCAAGGCCCGGCAAAGGGAACAGGCCGCAACATCCATTGGGCGCGCCCTGGGGTACTTATCAGGCCCCGGCAGAATTGAGGAACTCGATGAAACGGTCCAATTGACTGCCGCAAACATCATGAAGCGATTGCCCGATGATCTGCGGGAAGCATGTGTACGAGGGCAGGAGCAGGTTTCCAGTCGGCAGTCCGAGTTGATGCGATTGTCGACTCTGCCAGCAGAGGAAATTCATGCCGACCATCAGTCGCGCCAGTCAGATTTACAGACACAGATCGATCGTTTGAAAGACGAGATGCAAAATGCTTCGAACGAACTGGCTCGCGGGCATCGGACGCACGTCGAATCTGTCGGCCAGGTCCTGAAAGACGCACTCGATGTCGGGACCAAAATCAGAAGCGTGCAGTCAACCATTAAAGATTTGTACGTGAAGCGGATGCAGTTGACGAAGCCTAAACCAAATGTTGTGACACGAGCTTTGCCGGAACACTTCTACATTGCGGGGAACGGCAATTCTTCGCAATTGATTCGAAAAAACGGAACGGTCAATTTCATGCTGGATGAGCGGCCTGCGGATCGAGCCGAGCGGATTTCTCAATTGACCAAGGTACGTGAGGATCTGAAGAAGATTGAAAAAGAACTGTCGGAACTGCGAACCAAACAACAGGACCTGGTCCAGCGGCGACACGAGGCCGACCAGCAACGCAGTCGCGATCAACTGGGGGCTCGTCAGGAGCGTATCGACCGCTTGAACGAGCAACGCGAACTGGAAGCCAAACTGCGGGAATTGAATAAGGCCTTGCGCCGGACAATGACGCTGCGGGAAGGAATCGACACGATCGCCGCCTACATTCCGTGGAATGTTGAAGTGGAAGGCGAAGCCTTATGGCAGGCCATGAACCGAAAACCGAATCGTAACTGAGGCTGGCATCAACGAACGCGGGGCACAGACGTAGGACGGACAATCTGTCCGTCATTTCAGATTTCTGCCATCGACGAAAACCTAGACTTCGACGGAATTCACTCAAAGTCTGAAGTCTCGACGGACTGTAGGTCTGTCGTACGCCGGGGCTTTCCTTGCAGTCGTGCCGACTACTTGGCCGAATTTGCAAGATACTACCAAGCCTGCAGTTACGACACACCTGCGGGAACGTATCAGGATTTCCCTCGTTCAGGCTTCGAGTTACGCGGTTTCCGAGCTAGAATCACGTTACAAATCGTCGTAACCTGAGCGACCTTCGGAACTTTCCACTGCGGCCGTCGTCAAACATGCAGTCGCCGCAACCCCAAATTGCCAGACAACCACAGAACCACTGAGAAGACTCAGCGAGGAATTACCGATCATGGACTTTCCCGTTTGTCCGTCGTGCGGCCAGTCAGTCATTGATGATGATGTGGATGATTGCCCATTTTGCGGTTCATCGATGAAAGCCAAACCGGGGGCCAAGCCATCACCGAACCCTGCCGCAGCGAAACCGGCACCCAGCAAGCCCGCCGAAAAGCCAGCAGCAGGAGCAAAGCCGCCAGCGGGAAAACCGGCAGCACCCGGGCGTCCGGGGACGAAACCAGGCCCGGCCGACGATTTTCCGTTTGAAGCGGAAGTTCCCGGAGCCAAGACCGCGGTTCAGGCGATGCCCAATCCATCGAAAGGGAGATCCGTCCAAGTCGTTTGTCCGATGTGCGAAACCGAAGGGTACATTCCGCCGACGGCGGTGGGCAAAGACGTGAAATGTGCGAATTCAAAATGTATGGTCCCGATCTTCAAGGCCCCGGCACCAAAAGTAGAAGCCGCACCTGAACCAACGCCAAAGAAGAAAAGCAATATTGTGGTGGTGGGGGGTGTAACCGTCGCCGTCGTGGGAGTGATCGGCGCCGCTGCTGTATTTGTTCCTGGAATGCTGGCACAGAAGCCCAAACCAGGAGTGATGTCGGAAGAAGACAAAGCCCTGCTATCGCAATCGTCGACTCCGACCAAACCTCCCAAGACGGAAACACCTGCCGAAACCAAGACAGATGTGCCGGCAACGGACGTCAAGCCGACGGAAAAGGGTGTGACAGATGAACTGCTGGCCAGTGTGGTCAAGCAGTTGAATGACGCCGCGCTGATGAATCAACCAAAGCAGCGAAGTAAGCCGGTCTGCCGCCAGTTGGCTGCCGAGGCGTGTATTCGACTGGGTGACCTGAAAACGGCGGGTGAGCACCTGTCTCAACTGGAAATTGTCGGGGCCAACGTTCCGTACTATCGGATTGAACCCGGCGTGGCTCTTTTCTGGCTCAATTGGGAAACCGACAAGGCGAATGCTGGAAAGAACCTGGATCTTGCACTCGAGGACGCTCGAAAGCTGCCAAAAATCGGACGTCATCAAATGGAGGTTGCTGGTCGCCTGGCCGCAGCATTGGTTACAGCAGGTCGAGTGAAAGAAGCCCAGGAACTACTGCAATCGCATCAGTCCGCAGAAAACGATGGTCAGTTGGCAGCACAGACACAGTTGTCTTCAGACGGACGCCTGACTCGCCTTAACCGGACACATGCCGTGCTACCGTGGTCCCATCCACAGGCGGCCGCCGCGGCCGGATCACTTGTCGCTCGCAACCAGCTTGCCGCAGCAAAGTCATGGGCCGAGGCTCAGACGGACAACGAAGCCAAGGGCGAATGTTTTGCAATCTGGGCCGAAGGAATTGCGTCCCATCAATCCAAGCCGGGGCCAGCGAATTCCACACCCGAAATTGAGGAAGCAACCAAAGGTTTGTCCGCAGCTCTGAAGGCTCGAGTCTGGGCACGTGCGGCGTGTGGTCGTTATGCTGCTGGAGATGTGCCGGGGGCAGCCGAAACATTGAAGCTGGCTGTTGCCGAACTGGCCAAAGTGGCTGTGCCTCCTGAGCCAGAGATGCCTTCCGTCAAAACGACCGTCAACTACAAGTTGCCCGACGATGCCCCGCTGGTCCATGCAGCGACTGCGGCCGCTGAGATTGCCTATGTGCAGACCCTTTGGCCTGATCAGAAAGCTCAGGCCGAAGCGACGCTCGATTTGTCCCTGGGGTTTGCTCGAGGGCTCGCGCCTGCCTGGGGGGCTGTCAATGACCGTCAGAATCAGGCCGAGCAGGCAGGACTGCCGGGCCTGCGTGAAATGCTGAAACGCGAAATGTCGCTGAAAAATGATGATCAGGCGAATCAGAACGCCGTCAAGTATCGTAAAGTTTTGACTGACATGAAGAGCGCCGCACAACGTCGTTTCGTCCTGCAGGCTTTGACGATGTCACGCCTGGCCGAAGTCGGACTGAAAGACAAAGTCTGGACCGTAGTCAATGATTGCAGCACTGAATCCAACATCAGCCGCCGGGATGACTTTCTTGGTACGGCTCTGGTTGGCGAACTGATTGAACTGTTCCGCGGCACGGACACAGAGAAGGTCATTCAAGCGGCCGTTGGTGGTGCACAAATTGTCAGACCCGACCTTGCCGTTGTTCGCGAACTGGTTCAGCAGAACCCCGCTCAAGCGGCCGAATATGTTTCCAAGCTTCCTGCCGAGAACAGTCCGCGTGATGAAATCGTTCTGACTGTGGCAACATCCCTGGCTGCCGAGGGAAACAGCGACGCAGTGTTTGCGTTTATCAGCAAGCTGACAGATCCGGTTCTGCGAGAAGACGCCTATCGATTGTCTGCGGCCCTGCTTGCTCAGCATGGCAAGGTTGATGCCGTGTGGAAGCAGGTTGCAAATGCTCAGCAGGCCACTGAGAAAGCGTCACTCTGTCGCTCGCTGATCGTCGGCGTCAAGAGTGGTCCGCCGCAGAAAGATTTCCGCTGACGTGAGTCTCGTTCGTCAACGTTGGAAGTCGCATCAACGTCTGCTAGGATAAAGGGGTGATCCCTCCTGGATGCGATACCGGCTACGACAACGAGACTTCTCGTTCTTCGGAGAACCTGCCCATGACGTTTTCTTCCTTCCGACTCAACTCACGTGCGATTTCTTTCTGCCACCTGGGTCTGATTGCCGGACTGATCGTGTTTGCCTGTCAGCCAGGAAATCTCCAGGCTCAGGAAGGGAAAGGCGAAAAGGCGGAAAAGCCCAAAGGACGCGTCGAGAATCCCTTCCCCAAGGCCTTTCCAGCACCAGAACTGGACGGAGGCATCGAGTGGTTGAATGTCGGTGGTCCGATCTCGATGAAGGATCTGCGTGGCAAAGTCGTCGTCCTGGACTTCTGGACGTTCTGCTGCATCAACTGCATGCACGTCTTGCCTGATCTGAAGTATCTCGAAAAGAAGTACAACAAAGAACTGGTTGTGATCGGAGTCCACTCGGCTAAGTTTGACAACGAGAAAGAAACCGGAAACATCCGGAAGGCGATCCTTCGATACGAGATCGAACATCCCGTCATCAACGATGCCAACATGACGATCTGGCGCAAGTTCCAGATCAGTTCCTGGCCGTCACTGGTTCTGATCGATCCCGAAGGAAACTATTGCGGTACGCAACCGGGTGAAGGGAATCGGGAGTTGTTCGATACCGTCATCGGCAAGGTGATTGCCTATCACAAATCCAAAGGAACCCTGGACGAGACCCCGATCAAGTTTGATCTGGAGCGAAATCGAGCCGCCGCAACGGCACTTCGGTTCCCCGGCAAGCTGCTGGCTGACACTGCGAATCAACGATTGTTCATTTCTGACAGCAACAACAATCGGATCATCATCTCGTCACTCGATGGCAAATTGATCGATGTGATTGGCACCGGCGAAATCGGATCGAAAGATGGAAGCTACGCCGAAGCCCAGTTTGACCATCCGCAGGGGATGACGCTCGTGGGCGACGCCCTGTATGTCGCAGATACGGAAAACCATCAGATTCGAACGATCGACCTGGCAAAGAAGGCGGTCGAAACGCTGTCAGGAACAGGGAAACAGGCACATTTCCGTTCTCAAGGTGGAAAACTTCGCCAGGCGGAACTGAATAGCCCTTGGGATTTGTGTGTTGTCGACGGTGTTCTGTATGTCGCCATGGCCGGTCCGCATCAAATCTGGTCGCACAGGCTGGGATCAGCAACGATTCAGCCCTACGCAGGATCAGGTCACGAAGACATTCGCGACGGCAGTCTGGATACGGGAGCTTTGGCACAACCATCGGGAATCGTGACCGATGGAAAATCGCTGTTTGTGGTCGACAGCGAAGGCTCCGCTGTACGTCGGATTTCCACCAAGCCAAAGCAGAACCTGCTCGATCCGGCTGGTGACATTAAGACAGTCGCAGGAACGCACGATCTGGCACGCGGCCAAAGTCTGTTCGCGTTTGGCGATGTGGACGGAGAAGGAACCGCGGCTCGCTTTCAGCATCCGCTGGGAATCGTGCTGCATGAGGGGGGAGCGTTTGTCGCCGACAGCTACAACCACAAGATTAAATTCGTCGATCTGAAGACTCAGAAGGTGACCACGTTTGCTGGTACGGGGAAGCCTGGAACTGCACTGGCCCCCGTTCAGTTTGCGGAACCGGCGGGACTGACGATCGCGGGTAATAATCTGTACGTCGCGGACACCAATAATCATCGACTGGTCGTCATCAACCTGACCAACAAACAGGCGACTGAACTTACAATTGAAGGGCTGGCCCCACCGAAACCGATCACTGCGGATTCCGGTTCGTTTGAAAGTCGGGAAGTCGCTGTGGATGCTCAAAAGTTGACGGCAGCGGATGGAATCGATTTTCAGGTAGAATTTGCGTTGCCGGAAGGCTTCAAACTGAATCCATTGCTCCCGGTGAAGTACAAAGTCGCCACGGAAGGAAAACTGGTCGCTGCCGATCTGCAGAATGTCCGGGAAGAAGCGGTGGCGAATGGTGACGGGGTCAAGTTCAAGATCCCTGTCACCGCCAAGTCTGGTTCGGGAACGTTGATGGTCTCTCTCACCTACGGTTACTGCCGTGAAGGTAAAGGAGGACTCTGCAAGATTGATTCGGTCACGTTCAAGGTCCCGGTCGAACTGGGAGCAGGCGACGCGAAATCAGTGCTGTTGAAGGCCTCGCCAAAGTAATCTGTGTGGCGGTTCCCGGAGTTCAAGTGAGACCCGTCGGCGCAGTCCAGTAGGTCAGGCTGTGCCTGACGGAGTCGAACTTTACCGTCGACAGCGACTCACCGGATGATGAAGAAGATGGATTTGCAAGCATACACCACTTCTATTCAGTCAGGCACAGCCTGACCTACGAGGCGGAAACGTCGCATCGACCCTCGTTTTTCAACAGACCAGTAGGTCAGGCAGTGCCTGACGGAGTCGAACTTTACCGTCGACAGCGACTCGCCGGATGATGAAGAAGATGGACTTGCATGCATGCACCACTTCTATTCAGTCAGGCACAGCCTGACCTACGGGGCGGAAACGTCGCATCGACCCTCGTTTTTCAACAGGCAAAAGCAAAACAATTGCCACCCATGAGCGACGTTTTGAACTCATAAATTCTTTGCAATCATGGCGAAGTTTCCCTTGCCTGATGCATTCTCTGGCCGATACTTACTCATGGACAGTATCACAAAAACCAATTTTGGCCGTTGATCGAAGTTGTGAAATCCCGTTTCCAAGTTATGGGTCGCACGATGCAGCAGTTGATTCGACACAAAGGTGACACATCATGTCTCTCACATTTGACCCGATGCGGTCGATGGTGGAGGAACCCGCACCTCCGTGGCTGAAAAGCTATCCCATTTGTACTCCCGCTCATCTGGGTTATCCGAATGAGCCGGTCTGGTGGCTGCTGGAGCATGCCGCGCAGAAGTTTCCTCAACGAATCGCGATTCGTTACTTCCACGAATCTCTGACATACGAAGAACTGTTTGAACGAGCTCGCCAGGCGGCAACTCTGTTCCAGTCTCTCGGGGTTCATCCCGGTGATCGCGTTGGTCTGCTATTGCCCAACGTTCCCGAATATCTGATCGCTGCCTACGGCGTCTGGATGGCAGGTGGGATTGTTGTCTCACTCAGCCCACTGGCTGTCGCTGTCGAACTGGACGACATGCTGCAGGCGACAGACTGCAAGGTCGTTGTCGCACTCGATCTGCTGGCACCGCTCGTAACGGATGGAAAACATCATCCGGCGACACTGCTGACCTGTTCCCTGGCATCGCGGCTGCCAACTGTGAAGCGGCTTCTTTACAAGGCAGCCTGTCTGAAACGACGCGGACTGCATTTCACTTCTGACATACAAACTTTCAGTTTCATGTCCAGGCTGGAAGGGTGTGAGCCAATCAGTACTCCTGTTGACGTCGAGACGCATCAACCGGCGTACATTCTGCCAACGGGGGGAACCACCGGACGTCCCAAAGCCGTGACCTTGTCGCACGCCAATTTGCTGGCCAATGCACTGCAAATCAAGGCGTGGTGCGGGAATCGGACAGGACGAGACACGCTGTTGGCGGTGATCCCGTTCTTCCACAGCTACGGTCTGTCGACCTGTGCTACGGGCGGGATCGCGATGGCAGGAACGTTGGTTTTGCATCATCGATTCCAGCCAGAAACGGTACTCGACTTGATCCAGACGACACGTCCCAGCGTTTTCCCTGCTGTCCCTGCGATGTTGCATGTCCTGAATCAACGGCTGCGTGAGCAGCCCGACAAATGGAATGTTCGCTCGCTGATGTGGGTGATTTCGGGCGGAGCTCCCTTGATGCCAGATACCGCAACGGAGTTTGCTCGTTACTCAGCTGCCCAGGTTGTTGAAGGCTACGGGCTATCGGAATGCAGTCCAGTGACACACGCCGGACCGCTGGATGGCAGCGCCAAGCTGGGAACGATCGGACTTCCACTGCCAGACACCTTGGCAGAGATCGTCGATTCGGAAACGGGGACACGAGTTCTCGATGTCGGTGAAGTAGGCGAACTGATCATCCGTGGCCCGCAAGTCATGCTGGGATACTGGAATAATCGCGAAGCGACAGAACAGATCCTGCGTGATGGATGGCTGTTTACGGGTGATCTGGCACAACGCGACGAAGACGGATTTTTCAAGATTGTCGATCGAAAGAAAGATCTGATCATCACGAGCGGATTCAACGTTTATCCCAATGACGTGGAATATGTGCTGAAACAGTTCCCGGATGTGAAGGATGTCGCTGTCGTTGGAGTTCCTGATGTTCAACGTGGTGAAATCGTTAAGGCAATTGTCGCGGTGAAGAGCAAGGCTCATTTTCACAGCCATGCCTTTGAAAAGTATATGAAAGAAAACCTGGCACATCACAAAGTTCCAAAGATGCTGGAAGTGATCGAAGGAGATCTGCCTCGCAATTTTCTGGGCAAGATCTTGCGTCGGAAGCTGCGAGACACTGAGAAATGATGGCAACATTCAAGCCGCCTGAATTCGGCTCGGATTTTGAAAATGGTGTTCACAAGTTTTGGAAAATCAACGTAAGTAAAGGGTCAAGAATCCAGGGAACCACGGCTCTCAGGACGAATCCGCGACATCCTGATCCGTGGAAAGAATTCCGTTCCTGACCAACCGACCTTCGCGTGAGTGCAGGAGGTCATCATGTCTCGTAAATTTGAAACTGATCTCGAACCGCTGGCGGTCGTCGCCGGAATGCGAACGCCGTTCGCCAAAGCCTTCGGTCCACTTGCGTCTGTCCCTGCCGACGAACTAGGGCGAGTCGCTGTGACAGCCGCTCTGCAGCGTGCAGGCCTGACGGCTGACCAAGTCGGCGAAGTGGTCTTCGGCAATGTCGCATCACCTGCGGACACTGCGAATGTTTCACGAGTGGTCGCATTGCGGGCTGGTATTCCGCAGGATCGAGTTGCTCATACGGTTCACCGGAACTGTGCGTCGGGGATGGAAGCGATTGTGTCCGCCTGGCAATCGATCCGGGAAGGCCGATCAGAAGTCATCGTTGCGGGGGGAACCGAGTCGATGTCCAACGTCCCACTGCTGTGGGATTCACGCATGAAGAATCTGCTACTCGATTTGAGTCGGCAGAAGTCCCTATTTGGCAAACTGCGTGTCATGACTCGGTTCCGGCCTTCAATGCTGCGTCCGATTCCTGCTTTGCAACTGGGGCTGACGGACCCCACATGCGGTCTGAACATGGGACAGACCGCAGAATTGCTGGCGAAGGACTTCAATATTTCTCGCGAGGAACAGGATCGTTTCGCACTGCTCAGCCATCAGCGTGCGATCGCAACCTGGGATCGCTGCTTTTACAAGGGCGAAACGGCTCCTGTTGCTCTGGCCGATGGAACGATGGTTGAGAAGGACTCGGGACCACGCAAGGGCCAGACAATCGAAGCACTCGCCAGATTGAAGCCAATGTTTGAACCAACGACGGGCTCGGTCACCGCGGGCAACAGTTGCCCCATCACAGACGGCGCGTGTGCGCTCGTCCTGATGCCCGCGCACCGAGCCCGGGCGTCGGGAATCACTCCGCTGGGATACATCCGCGACTATTCCGTAGCCGGGTGTGAGCCGCGTCGCATGGGACTTGGCCCGGTTCATGCGACTCACAAACTCATCACTCGGCACGGAATGTCGCTATCGGATTTTGACTTGATCGAAATCAACGAAGCCTTCGCCGCCCAGGTCATCGCCTGCCAGCGAGCGTTTGCTTCCGACGAATTTGCGAGGAATCACTTTGGACAATCCAAAGCGATCGGCGAAGTTCCAACAGAGATTCTGAACGTGAACGGGGGCGCAATTGCACTCGGACATCCTGTCGGCACCACAGGGGCTCGACTGGTTCTGACTCTGCTTCGAGCACTCAAGGAAAAGAAACAGCAACGAGGATTGGCAACGCTCTGTATCGGTGGAGGCCAGGGGATGGCCATGTGGCTGGAAAGTGAATTGGAATAGGGGAAATGAATGTTGACGCCACCGAACTTGCCACGGTGGTGAAATGCCCGACACATGACTTCGTATGTCACTCTCTATGAGGTCATGCAAAGGCTTTGAGATCGCCAAGGCAAGTTCGGTGAGGTTAATGAGGGATCTGACGTGAGCAGCGATGCTCCAGGAGGCCATCATGAACAATCTGCATCTGACAAATTTCGATGTCCATCGCGACTTCCATGGAATGATGACAGCCATCCTGAATGTCCCGGATCAGCCTGTCAACATTTTCAATGAAAGCGTCATGCATGATCTCGACGAATTGATTCGAGCGGTCGAACACGATGATTCCGTACGGGCGCTCGTTTTTCGAAGTGGAAAAGACAGCGGATTTCTGGCGGGCGCGGATCTGAAGATTATCGGATCGCTCACAACGCCCGAATCCGCTCAGGAAATCTGCTGGGCCGGACAGGAACTGCTCCGTCGACTGGAAGACCTTCACGTTCCGACGGTCGCGGTGATTTCAGGAGTCTGTCTGGGGGGCGGACTGGAATTTGCCCTCGCATGCAAACATCGCATTGTTGTCGATGATGCACGGACGAAACTCGGTCTGCCTGAAGTGGAGCTTGGTCTGATCCCCGGATGGGGGGGAACTCAACGTTTGCCACGCTTGATCGGCGTATCCGCGGCGCTGCCGATGCTTCTGACGGGAAAAAAGGTCGGTGCCAAGGATGCCGTTCGCATCGGACTGGCCGATGTCGTCTGCAAGGCGGACGCCGTTGATGCCGAAATCGCGATGCTGCTGGGTGTCCACCTTACGGGTGATCCCGCTGAAAACTATGAAGCGGACTCCCACTTTAACGCGTCCAGATTCTGGAACTCGTTTGCTCGTCCTGGGTTCTTTCATCGGATTTTTAATGGGATGAAGGATCGAACCTGGATCGGACAACGGATAGTCATGTTGATGGCTCGACGCGGAATCACGTCCCGATCGAATGATTATCCCGCTCTCGAGGGAGTCCTCGCTGCCGTCAATGCAGGCTTGCGAGGCCGCCGCGGAGATGGCTACCGCGTAGAACGCGAAGAATTCGGCAAGCTGTTGATGACGGATGTTCATCACAGTCTACTCGGCTTGTTCTTCCAACGTGAACGGGCTCGCAAGACCGAAACGTGGGTTCCGAACCTGTCGAGCAAACCACGACGTGTCCGCAAAGTTGGTGTGATCGGTGGCGGCACCATGGGAGCCGGGATCGCTCATTGGGCTTCAATGCAGGGCTTCGAAGTCGTCATGAAGGAAGTCAACGCCGACTTGCTGAATGCCGGATTGACACGGATTCGAGACCTGTTTGATGAATCCGTGCGCAAGAATGCTGTTTCGCCAACGGACGCTGCAGTTAAGATCGGGGCGATCACGGCCACCACTGACTGGCGAGCGTTTTCGGACGTCGATCTGGCAATCGAAGCTGTCACAGAACGAATGGACATCAAGCAGTCCGTGTTCCGAGAACTGGAACTTTATTGCCCAAAACACGCAATTCTCGCGTCGAACACTTCGGCTCTATCGATTCATTCAATTGCAGAATCGATTACGGATTCAGGAAGAGTGCTCGGTCTGCATTTCTTCAATCCAGTGCATCGGATGCAACTGGTTGAGGTCGTACGGACAGAGCCATCTCGCGATGAAGACGTTGCGACGCTGGTCGACTTCGTCAAGAAACTGGGAAAAGTTCCACTGGTCACAACGGACAGCCCCGGTTTTGTCGTGAATCGAATTCTGTTTCCGTATCTGGATGAAGCGGTCCGACTGCATTGCGAAGGCGTTTCGACCAACGACATTGATCGTGCCTTGAGACAATTCGGAATGCCAATGGGGCCACTCGAATTGCTTGATCAGGTGGGACTCGACATCGCGGCTCATGTTGCCGTCACCCTCAACGGACTCAGCCCCGAACCGAGTCCCACCGCGGGGGCCCTGCAGGAAATGACATCTGCGGGGAATACAGGTCGCAAATCGGGGCGAGGGTTTTATCTGTACGGCAAAGGCAAACATGGTCGTGCCGTCGTTACATCAAAAATTGTCCCAAAGAAAATGTCGCAGGACGATATTCGTGATCGAATTCTTCTACGCCTCGTTAATGAAGCAGCCAGGTGCCTTCAGGAGGGAGTCGTCTCTGATGCCTGGATGATCGATCTGGGAATGGTCCTCGGAACGGGCTTCGCACCGTTCCTGGGTGGTCCTCTTCGAATGTGCGAATTGAAGGGATACGGAGAAGTTGTTGAGAAACTGGAGTACTTCCAGAAGGAGGCGGGTGCGAGGTTTGTTCCCGCAAAATGGTTGGTCGATCAGATCGAACACCATCGAGCCAATACAGAGAACTGATGTCATACATGACTTGCGCTGACTTGTGCCCATCAGGTGGACTGCTTTAGTTCCGGGTGAGGCATTCAGCGGGAAAGCACAAACACAGGCCTGTGCAATACACACATCCCTGCGACAAAAAGAAGTGAGGGAATCATGATTGCCAAACTGAACGAAATGCCAACACAAGACTCAGACGTGAATCCGATGATGCCGACTGCGATAGCTGGCCGGGCCAATGAAGCCACATTCGCAGAAACGGCTCTCAAACTGGGTGGCAAGAGCGATGAAGAAGTTCGTCGCATGGGCGCCGTCGACAAGGCCGACGATCAGGTCGAAGCGATGTTTCGGCTGCAACATCAGACATCGCAAAGCCCGATTCATCGAGCGGTCTGGGACCGTTCTCTCCCCATTGACCTGTTCTCGTCCGAGCCGTCAGCGGCATCCCCCGCAGTAGCGCGAGTGATGCGTGAGTCGCTTCAGATTGTCGAAGGGCATCTGTTCCGCAAGACCCTGCACGATGAACGTGGCAAGTTGCGGAACGAAGTTTTGCGTGATCTCGGCAATGTCGGTTACTGGGGATTACTCGTTGATCAGGGTTTTGGAGGTAGCGGTACGTCGTTCTCTCAGTTTGCTCCATTTTTGACGAAGATGGCCCAGTTTGATCCCACCATCGCAGGCCTGGCATCTGTTCACGGATGTATCGGTGCGGTTGATCCTCTGCAATCGTTCGGCAGTCCTGAACAGAAACAACGATTCCTGCCGGGGCTGGCGAACGGTCAAAGACTGTCAGCGTTTGCACTGACGGAACCGTGTGCCGGTTCCGACCTGACTGCATTGCGAACGGTGGCGGTCAAGCGGGGCGACACCTATTACGTGACGGGCGAAAAGCTGTTCATTACGAACGTGACACCGGGCCGAACGATTGGCCTCGTCTGTCTGATCGAAGGACGCCCCGCCGTCTTGATCGTCGATTTGCCAAACGAAGAAAATGAATCGTTCCACTTGAAACAGTACGGGCTGTATGCCCTGAAACATGCGTTCAACCAGGGAATCGTGTTCAAAGACTTCCCCGTCCCGGCTGAGAACCTGCTTGATTCCGGGGACGGTGACGGTCTGAGCATTGCCTATCACGGACTGAACCGGGGCCGCGTCGCACTGTGCGCCAACGCTGCTGGAACAATGAGGTTGATGCTCGCGAACATGATTCCCTGGGGTCGGTTCCGCAGAACGTATGGCCAGGCAATTCAATCACGCGAACTGGTCCAACGACGAATGGGTCATTTGGCAGGGCTGATTGTCGCTTGCGATGCCATCACGGAATGGACCGCCGGTTTGCTGGATCGAGGATATCGTGGCGAGATGGAATGTATCGTCGCGAAGATCTTCGGCAGTGAAGCACAAAAGGAAGCTGCGATTGAACTGTTCATGAAGACACATGGAGGCCGCTCGTTCCTGCATGGGCATCTGTTTGGTGACAATGTCCATGAGTTCCTCGCTCCATGTATCTATGAAGGGGAAGGGGAAATGCTCGGCATGGCCTTCTTCAAATCACTCGTGAAACATCATGGACGTGAGTTTTTCGAACCGATCGGAATGACTCTGGCCGCGAAGGGGATTAAGCAGCCCAACATGGCAAATCCGACTCATTTGTGGGCATTGAAGGGCCCATTGATGAAATACGGAAAGTGGTTTGTTGCTCGAAGCCTGCATCGCGCCCGCTATGAGTTGCCAGAGATGCCGAAAAAACTGCGTCAACATGCAGAGTTCGCGGCCAACTGGCTGCAACGCAGTGCTCTCGAAATCAGTGGAACGATGCGTAAGTTCCAGTTGAAACTGGCTGACCGTCAATGCCGCATGGCAGAACTGTCTGGCCGAGTCCAGACCGCCGTCGTGATCCTCTGCACCAGCCTGTACGCCGCCCGGCAAAAGAACGGGCTGATCACGGAAGCTGCGGACACGATCTGCCAGGAACTGCGCCGCCGCATGATGGGGGGATTGCCAACCGACCGATACTTCAAACAGGTGACAGCTTTGGGGAATGCCATCGCAGATGGCCATTTCCCAGGCCTCGACGAAACGCCACAAGCAGAATTGATGATGCCTTATTCAACAAAGTGACGCTTGGCTAAAAGCCACGTGTCAGATGCAGGAGATCAGGGCGAAAACCTTTATACGCACGTCAATCCATTCGGTATGGCGTGCTCTGGCATCCCTTCGGGATGCTTTGTGTTGGCGCGTTCTTCGATCCGGGGTCGAAACTTCGCTCCGCCCCCGGATCATAAGGAACATTACGTCGAGCCCAATGCCAAATCATCATGATCCAAGGCACAGCCGTGGCGAAGCGGGAGCCGAACCGTCTTTGAATCGGGAAGCGTAATACCCAATCCCGGCTCGGCGAGAGCCTCGCCCTCCCATTTTGCCTTTAGAGCAGCACATCGGCCACAGATATCACCAAACGTCGTTACCCGCGTTGAGT
>CAXBSB010000156.1:0-19213 GCA_963977965.1 uncultured Schlesneria sp. | reverse complement strand
ATTGTTTCCGCAGGACGCCTGTTTGTGGCGACGTGCAATCTGGAATCACCGACCAAGGGGGCGACAGCGGTCGTTTGTATCGGCGAGAAATAAAGTCATGGTGCGGTGCAACGCGTGATCGTGGCGCGATGCCAACTTGAGATGAGAGACGGAGTGATTTTGATGAAACTGACAACTGGTCAAGCAGTCGGTTCGAAGATTCGCGGGTTCGCTGTCATTGCAGCATTGGCTTCGTGTGCCCAGCCATTGATGGCTCAAGAGAAGCCCGCTGCGATCCAGGTCGACAAAGAGAAGAAGACTGTCACGATCGCCTGTAAAATTGCACCTCGAAAGCTGCCGAATCTGGCGGAAGTCTATCCGATCGAAGTCATCGCTGCGGCTCCGAAGGGGCAGAAGGCTCATGAAACCGTGGTGACTTTTGAGGCAAAGCCGAGCGATATTCACAAAGCCCTGGAAAGCCTGGGGTTGAAGCCGGGTAAACCCGCCAAGGGTGAAGGAGCGGCAGCGGAAGGACCGGAAGTGAAGATTTTCCTCGACCTGCCTGGGGCGGGTGGAATCAGTAAACGACTTCCCATCGAAAAAGCACTGGTTGACCGCAAAACAGCCAAGACGATGCCGCCATTGAAGTGGATCTTTACCGGGTCAATTTCCAAGCAACTTGATCCTAACAAGCCTGAATTGGTTTATGGTGCAGACAATACCGGAACGCTGATCGCCATTTTCCCGGTCACCGACGAAACCGTCTTTCAAACCAATTTGACGATGAAAGACGAGCCATTGATCAAGCTGGACACGAATGTGAAATCGCTTCCTGAAATTGGTACTGACGTCTCCCTGGTGATCCAGGTCCCCTGACGATTACTGGTAAGCTTGACTTACGAATCCAATCAACAGCCGGAACGCGGCTGTAACAGTATTCCATTGTGAGAATGTCCTGAGTTCTTCGTGAGATTGATCATGATTCGCTTCATCTCGTTCGCTGCGATGTTAATGCTGGCCAGTCTGGCAGCTACTCAGGAAGCCCTCGCTCAGTTTCTTTCAGATCGGCTTGTTCCGCCGCATCAGGTGACATTGCCGCCGATTCCATTGGTAGGTCAACCTGCAGAACCTCGTCAGTTTGGTGCCGAAAAAATTCCAGCACACCTTTGGTCGCTGCCATACGGCAGCTTTCCTGGAAGTGCTGTGACTCTACCGACCGAGGCTGGTCCGGTCTCATTCAAACGTCCGGTACTCGATGTCCCTACATTGGCCAGCGAGCCTGATCCCGTTCGCCCGACATTTCCTGTTCAACCCACCGCGCCAAAAGCTTTCGCGGTAGGTCCGAACCCAGAACAACCACCCGGACTCGCTCGTTCCCCACAGGCTGCTGACACTACGGTTCTGGCCGGCGATGACCCTTCGGACAAGTTTGCGTTTGCTCTTTTGACCACAGGCGTCCCTCTGGCGACACCCGTACCGATCCCACTGCTGCGTCTGTCGATTCCCGACCCGTTTGAACACATTCGGGCGATTCGACCTCGTACTGCTCCAGCCGACTCGGATGATCCAGCCACCGCTCAAGACCGTCCACCCGTTCAAAAGCTCTCCAACGTGGAACCCCCGAAGTAGGCGTTCATTGTTGGCGATGTATCGCACAGACCGAAGGGGCCTCAGCAGGACCTCACGAAACGTCGTTTCACGAACTGTGGGTAAGAGAATCACGGGACGGAAAACGCTGCAGGCCTGAAATTGGCGATTACTGATGCAAAGTCGCTCGTGGCGCTTGCACACCTGGTCGAATTCGGTTGTATTGTCCACTCGACTCGTGGTCCATCTCCGTATTTGACAAGGATCTCAGGTAATGCACGGCTTTGAAACTGCCGGTCCTGCCCGGGAGGATGCTCCCGCATCCGGCCCGTGGTGGACGCAACTCAATCGATATCACTGGTTCGTATTTATCGTCGCAGCGCTTGGTTGGCTGTTTGACACGATGGACCAGCAACTTTTCACTCTTGGGCGTCCTCTGGCAATGGTTGACCTCGTTAAGGCACTGCCAGGCGAAACGCCCGAAGCACTCAGCCTGCGTCAGAAAGAGGCTGGTGGTTATGCGACATCGATTTTCCTGATTGGCTGGGCCACTGGCGGATTGGTGTTTGGCGTTTTGGGGGATCGCTGGGGCCGCGTCAAGACGATGCTTGCGACGATCATTATCTATTCGATCTTCACTGGTCTCAGTTCGTTTTCATCAGGACTTTGGGACTTTTGTCTCTGGCGATTCCTGACTGGCCTGGGTGTAGGAGGCGAATTTGCAGTTGGGGTGTCGCTCGTGGCAGAAGTGATGCCATCGACCGCTCGACCTCATGCGTTGGGGTTGCTGCAGGCCCTGTCAGCCGTTGGAAATATCACCGCGGCTGTGATCGGGATGGTTGGAACCGGATGGAAAACCATGTTTCTCATCGGAACCGCCCCGGCGTTGCTTTCGCTCTTCGTACGTCGCCGTCTGAAAGAACCCGAACGATGGCAGTCAGTTTCTGCGTCTGACGGCGTTGCGAAACAGCTTGGTTCGTACGGTGAATTGTTTGGAAACCCCGAACTGCGATATCGCGCTCTTATCGGATTGATGCTCGCCAGTGCCGGGGTGATCGGCCTGTGGGGCATCGGATTCTTCACGGCCGACCTGCAACGCGAGGTTTTTGGACCGGTGGTGAAGGCCGAGGGCCTCAAGGGAGAGTTTACGAAGACGTTGTTTACGACGTTCACCGGAAAGCCTGCTGATGGTGCCAATCCTGGTGACGTATTGAAGTTCCTTTCAGGGTTGACCTTGTTGTTGCAGAACATCGGTGCGTTCTTCGGAATCTATCTGTTCAGCCACGTCAGCCACTACCTGGGTCGCCGCTCGACATTCGCCATCTGTTTCCTGGGGGCAATGCTTTCGACCATTAACGTGTTCTGGAACCTGGGACGATTCAACGGGATCAACGACATTTACTGGATGGTTCCAATCATGGGATTCTTCCAGTTGTCGATTTTTGGCGGGTATGCGATCTACTTCCCGGAACTGTTCCCGACACGCCTGCGCAGCACGGGAACTTCGTTCTGTTACAACGTCGGGCGATTCGTTGCAGCGATCGGCCCATTCACACTCGGAAAGTTGATCAAGCACACTTATGGTGGATATGAGGGAGCATTACCATTCCGGTATGCCGGTGCAACGATGTGTGCCATCTTCTTGCTGGGTTTGATGGCGCTTCCGTTTTCGCCTGAGACCAAGGGAAAACCGCTGCCTGAATAGTTTTGATGCCTGAACCGTGAGGAGATTTCGTCACGTCAGGCGATCCGAAGATTCCATGCGCTATGAAATGCGTCTGTGGAATCGCGGATAGTAAATTGGCACTGCGGGAATCCAATGAGGGCTTCCCGCGATGCTTCCATTGAAGAGCAAAGCGGGGAAGCTGTTCCCGCTCGACTCATCAAGCCTTCGAATGTGTCTACGAGGCGATATCAGGCACCGGGACGCATGCGGACATACGCCGCCAGGATTTCGTAAAGGTCAGGCGAAACCTGAACTTCTTCGTCAGCGAAGTCCTCCAGCCAGGCTCGATTCCTGCGAGCTGCATCGAGCAGTGCGCGCGAAATATCAGCCAGACGCACACTGACAGGCTGCTCCACAACGGGAGATGCAGTATCGTCGCCAGTAAACAGTCGCAGGCGGTGTCGCATCATTCATCCCTGGTCGAGGCGACAAGTTTGACGGCTCGTCCACAACGGACAGCCGAATCCGGTGCCGTGCGCAGGGCGCACCGCATGGTCAGAAGATCGGCCCATGGGAACCTTGAGCTTGATAAAATTTGACGAATAAATCGGTGGCAACTGAAAAACCGGCGCAGCAACACTGAATCAGCGCACGGCGTTCCTACGAAAGTCCCCGCTTGCGGCATCCTCTGCCGCAGAAGAACGTGTCAAGCAACGCTTTTTCAAAAAATCTGCAAAAAGGAATTTGCCATCCTCAATTCCTGGCATAGGTTCCATGTGTCGCCGATTTGCAGTGCGAAAATCGCAGAACGAGCAAGTCGATGACGCCAGTTTTGGGGTGCGGGAATGTTGGTGGGCATCGCGGTGTAGCGGCGCCTGAACCAATGTTCCAAACGATAATTGTCGCAGTCTCTGGTGCGGGACTCGATAATCGCTTGGCAGAGAGAGGGAAAACATGAACAAGTTTGTGAGCAGCGTCAAGAATTTTCTGGTTTCGGAAGACGGTCCAACCGCCGTTGAATACGCGATCATGCTGGCATTGATCGTCATCGTCTGTATCGGTGCCGTTCAGAGCATCGGTCGCAGCGCCAATGCCAAGTTCGGTGCTGCCAACACGGCATTGAACCTCTAATCCGCAGACGTCGGATTACGAATTCAAATTTCGTCCAACCGGTGAGAAATCCCGGTTGGACGATTTTTTTTCGCAGAGCGAGAGTTTGATTTCCAGCATCACAGTGTGACGGGAATTCATTTCGAAAAAAAACACAAAAAAGAATTTGCCACTGTGAGTTTTCGACCTAGGTTAAAGATGTCGGTGTTCGCGAAATTGCGGTGTTCCGTTAATTCGTTGATGTCGTAGTCGGGTGCAGAACACTGTTGAGCAGCGTGGTGTAGCGATACTTCAAACAGTGTTTCTTTTAATAGTCGCGGTCCTTGGTGCAGGGCCCGGCGAATTTGCCAGGAGAGGGAGAACATGACCAAGTTTGTGAACAGCGTAAAGAACTTTCTGGTTTCGGAAGACGGTCCAACCGCCGTTGAATATGCCATCATGCTGGCATTGATCGTCATTGTCTGTATCGGTGCCGTTCAGAGCATCGGCCAGAGTGCCAACGGCAAGTTCGGTGCCGCCAATACGGCGTTGAATCTCTAATCGGCCTACACGAATTCCATCCGCCCAACTGCAGCCAGACGCTCAGTTGGACGGATGGGGTTACAACTGCGAGCCATTGATCAAAAGGCTCAAATCTGAAGGATAATCGCTCATGTTTCCATTCTGGTGTGAAATGTCCGGCAGCCAGCTTCTCCAGTGGGTTTCCAGCGCCGTCGTGCTGCTGATCTGCCTGGTGAACCTGGCCGCGGGACAGCGGAATGGATGCTGACGCGAATTCGCGTGTTAGCAAATGTGGAAGCCGGAGGCTTTCCGTATCAGTTACCCTCACTTGTTCAGAAAGGTTGGAACATGGACTGGCAACAGTTCTTGGTTTCTCATTGGGAAGTCAAGCTCGTCTCTGCCGTATTGATTTTCGCGGCAATCATCGACGGAAAGCAGTTAAAGGTTCCCAATTGGATTACATTCCCAATGGTCCTGTCGGGCCTGCTGTATCATTCCGTAGCGTCCGGCTGGCATGGTGCCGGCGACAGTCTTAACGGAATCGTCTGGGGATTGCTCTGCCTGCTCCCACTCTATGCAATCGGTGGAATGGGTGCTGGTGACGTGAAGTTGATGGCCGGCATTGGTGCCTGGCTGGGAGCGACTACTACGTGTTATGCGTTCGCAGTCACGGTCGTCGTCGGAGCTTTGATGGCCGTCGTCATGATCCTGACGAGCGGACGAGTCATGCACCACGTCCGTCAGTTTGTACACATTGCCTACGAAATCATGATTGTCCGCAATCCACGTCAGTTGTTCGCGACTGCCAAGGAACGTAAGCCAACGATGTATCTGCTTCCTTATGGGATTCCGATTTGCATCGGCTCGATCATCTACTTCGTCTACGCCGGTCTGATCTGACATGATTGATACGAAGTAGTTCATTGCAGATTCGCTTCGGCCCACAGGTTCTTGCCTGTGGGCCGATTGCATTCGCAGACCAGGAATTCTGGTTTTTGCCGCGGATTCGGCGAATCTCAGTAAAACCTTGAGCTATGTTTGCAAAAGTGAAGACATTTTCGGGAAGTCAAGGAAGTGGCTTGGCCGGATCGTCGCCAGTTACGACCGTTACAACCGATACTACCGTTAAATGCTGAAGAGTTTGACTTCTGCCGGTCGATCATGAGCTAGTAGGCGCGGTACGTACCGCGGAAGCCAGACCGGCACGAGGAGATCGTTGAGGAAAAACTCATCGGTGAAACCACACCGCGTTTCCAGATTTCACTGATCTGGGGACATTGGCCCTCGGCCACGAAACTTCCTGCGGAATCGAAACCATGAAAAACAAATCGCTGATGCTGCTGTTGGTTGCCGCTGGCTGCGGTCTGGTCGCGATGCTCGGCGTCCGCCAATTAATGTCGAACAACAACGTTGCACCGGAAAAAACACGGATCCTCGTTGCACGAATGGAGATTGAATCGGGAGTCCCGTTGGACAAGACAAATGTCGGGTTCAAGGAATGGCCAAACGATGCCATTCCGAAGGGCGCGATCCTGACGGAAGAGGAATTTGCCGATCGGGCTTTGAAGCATCGCGTTGGCCCGAACCAACCGATCCTGTCAACAGAGCTCGGTAACAAAGGTGAGTTTGGTCTTCAGATCCAGATCCCCAAAGACATGCGACTGGTCACAGTCCCAGTAACCTCGACGATGACTCACAGCGGGCTGCTTCGTCCTGGAAACTTTGTCGATGTCAGCGCGGTCATTGAAATTCCCAATCGAGGTTCAGGACACCGTACCGAAGTCAAACCCGTACTGCAGTGTATTCAGGTCTTTGCCGTCGGAAGTTCAGTTCTGGGATCAGAAGACGCTAAGGATGCGAAAGTCAACGAAGTAAAGAACGTCACATTCCTTGTTTATCCACTGCAGGGACAACTCTTGCAGTTGGCAAACAAGCAGAGTAACGGGGCACTTCAATTTGCGCTCCGATCAGGCTCAGACAAAAGTCTCGTCAATACCGAAGACCTGACTGATTCATCACTGTCGCTGCTCGCCAATTCATTGATGGGCCAGTCCGAGGAATCTCCACAGCGTTCAACGAACGAGCCAAGGTCTACCGAAGCAAAACCAAAGTCTGCATTCCGCTCGTACCTCGCTCCAGAAACATCATCAGCGATGACAAAGGTCGGAGAACAGGCTGTTAGGCCAACGTGGAAAATCGAGATCTTCCAGGGGGATCAGCGAGTCGTTCAAGAGATCGAATTGCCGGAAGAACAGCCAGCGGAAACGAGTACAAAGAGAACCTCTGCATCGTCGTCGGACTGGGCTAGTCCAGTGCTGAAGTTTTTCAGTCGTCGACAGAAGTCGACACCTGAAAGCGAACCCGAATCTCAATCGACAACAGATCTCCGTCGGAACCACGGGGCATCACCTCAGGCTGACGATACAGCACAGGGAACGGAAACAACGGAAAAGAAGTAGTGTGGACTCCGGTTATTTGCTGAAGTCACAGGAATCAGATTCGCTGAATGATAATTACTGAAAGCTGATCGCTTTCAATCGTGCCAGGGCGGGTACGACAAACGGAATCAAGGGGGCAGGGATGCTGAACAAACTACTCACAAGCCGCGCTGGACGTTGGTATCTGCCAACGGTTTTCCTGTGCGGCTTTTCTTATTGCAGTGCCTTCGCGGGCGAAGGTCCGTCTTCAGATTCGATCAAGCAAGTCGACGCATCGACGCGGCGTATCGAAGTGCGCGACTCGGATTCACTGGTCCTGCAATATCCTGACTGGCTCAAGCAGGTCAAGAGTCTCGATCCGGCGGTCATGCGAGTTTCAGTCGTCCGTCCGGATCGCCTGAAAGTCCAGCGAGTGGCTCAGGGAACGGCAAAGCTGCAGGTTCTTGACCGCAGCGACCACAAGTATTCGCTGGAAATTGTCTTCCAGGATTCGACGGACAAACGGTGAGCGGAATCATTCGGGGCGACGCTGACTTCAGCTGCTCCAGGGCGTTTTTCAAAGTCGAGGGTATTCGGATGTCATCTCTTAAGTCCATCCGCCGTGCGGCCAGTCGCTGCCTGATTGCAGCCGTCTGTGCTTCGTCCCTGGGGAGTACCATCTTTGCAGATGAGACACTGCCACCACCACGCGTCCCTACAGGTGAAGTCGTCCAGATCGTTTCGACAAAGACAAATGTCGAAGTTACCGAGCGGACAGCGAAGGTCATTGAATTTAAGGAATGGCTGACTCAAGTCGACGGATTTGATCCGAAGGTCATCAACGTCATTGCCCTCGACAAGAACAAGCTGCGGATTCAGGCCCTGGAACAGGGCGTGACGACGATGATCGTGACGGACCGAAACAAGCAGGTTCACACGGTCGAAGTATTTGTTTCCGGTGATGCCCGACTGCTGCAATCTGTGCTCAATCGAGCCTTTCCAAATTCGGCGATCCAGGCAACCATGCTGCGCGGTAATGCCGTTCTGCTGCGTGGCTGGGTGACAGACGCACAGCAGATCGCCAGCATCACAGAACTGGCTCAATTGTATTCGCCGAATGTCGTCAACCAGATCAAAGTAGGCGGGCCACAAGAAGTTCAATTGCGAGTCAAAGTACTGGAAGTCCAGCGATCCAAGCTTCGCCAGTTCGGCCTGAACTTTGCCGTATTTGGCAAGAATGTGGCTCTCGCCAGTGTCCCCGGACCGATCACTCCACTGACGGCGTTGACGGCTCCGATTGGTGGTGTCCCCACCGCAACCATTGCCCCGACAAGCGGAGCCCCTCCGTCCATGGGGCTTGGCGTGACAGGTCACGGGTTCGGATTCGAAGGATTCCTTCAAGCACTCAAGACTGAGGGCTTGCTGAAGATCGCCGCAGAACCTGTTCTTGTCACACGCAGTGGCGAGGCCGCTCAACTTGACAATGGTGGTGAGTTTCCCATTCCCGTCCCGCAAAGCCTGGGAACTGTCACGATCGAATGGAAGGAATTCGGCGTGATCCTGCAGGCCTTGCCAATTGTCATCAGCCCAACGAGATTGCGTCAACAGGTCTATGCCGAAGTCAGTGAAAAAGACGTTGCAAACCAGATCACATTGAACGGTACGACAGTACCAGGTATCACTCGGCGTCGAGTTCAATCGACAGTAGAAATGGACTTTGGTCAGACGCTTGTTATTGGTGGGCTCATCAGTGACCGTGTCACAGGAACAATTCAGAAGACTCCATTTCTTGGAGAACTTCCCGGAATCGGTCCAGCGTTCAGCAGGAAAGAGTACAACCATTCCGAAGTTGAGTTGATCATCATGATCACTCCAGAATACGTCAGTGCCATGCAGCCTGATCAAATGCCCCCGGCAGGACCGGGCCGAACAACCACGTTCCCAACCGACCGCGAACTTTATCTGAAGGGACTGATGGAAGTTCCGAAAGTCGGACCGGAATGCGACATGCCGGGAGGCGCGTGTGATCCCGGGATTACCGTCAATGTTCGACCAAATGCCCCGTGGCAGGGAGCACCGACTGGCTACCAGCCGACCGCACCAACGTTGGCACCGACAGCGATTCCCAACGGTGGCGGAGAAGTCACGCCAGTTCCGGGAAGTGGTGGTTTGATTGCTCCACCAGGTGTCAATTCGGGTGATTCTCTTCCCCCTGCACCGAAAGGGGACGGAGTCACGTCGCGATCGACGGGAAGTTCGCGAATGACCAAATCCATCCCGAACCGTTTTGATACCACGCCGCGCGGTAACACCGATCAAGCCGCTCAGGCAGGATATAAGGCCAGTAACAGACGTAAGGACGATGCCGTCGAACCGGCGTCCGCCAAAAAGGGAGTCGATTCCAAGCCGATCAAGTTCTAAACAGCAAAGTGGTCCCATTCCTGACGGCCGTTCTTTGAGACCAAATGAGGGGTACGGAACTGGATATTGGTTTGCCAAAGTTGAAACAGGGGTTCAATCTGACGGGAGGGCGAGGCTCCCGCCGAGCCGCTAAGTCGATGTGCGACAACTCCCTAAGCGGCACAGCAGGAGCTTCGCCCTCCCGATCACACAATTGAGTTTATGACAGAGCATCGGACAGCCGAGGGGTTACTGCATGCTATTGTTGGATTGAGAAATGTCAGTCGATAGTCAGGTTCGCCATCAAGGTCTTAACGGTAATTTTTCCGTTGGCCCGGCGACATTCGTCTAAATGAGGTCACAGTTCCATGAAAAGCGTCATCCGGCTCGCGATCGTCGATCCGAACGACGTCACTCGCCATTCGTTAAAGACACTCCTGCTGGGAATCGATACCGTCTGGCTGGAAGCCGAATGTTCGCGCTATGACGCATTCGGCGATGTGCTGATGCAGACACAGCCTGATATCGCACTCGTCGCTCTCGATTCCGATCAAACCCGTTCCATCGAGTTGATTGGTTCTATTCATCAGAATCATCCTGCCTGCCAGGTCCTGGCGATCAGTGGGCACCAGGAAGGAAGCCTGATCCTTCAGGCCGTTCGCAACGGCGCAAAAGAGTTCCTGACGAGTCCCCTGAAGCTCGAAGAATTCCTGGCGGCTCTCGAACGAATCCGGCAGACCGTCAACAAGAATTCCGGCGACGGTACCGTTCGTTCCAGTCAGGTCATCAGCGTTGCGGGTGTCTCGGGAGGGATTGGCTGTACTTCACTGGCGATCAATCTGGGTTGCTGCTTTGCTCAACAGCCGACACGCAGTGTCGCGATCATCGACCTGGACCTGGCGCTAGGTGATGCCGATGTCTGGCTCGATATCATTCCTGATTACACCATTCAGGATGTTGCCGATAACATCAACCGGCTTGACTATGCTCTGTTGAAACGGTCGTTGACCAAACACGACTGTGGTGCATTTTTGTTGCCACGTCCCGTTGAGATGGAAGACCATCCACCGATCGGACCGGACGAACTGCGGCGAGTCATTTCCCTGCTGAAAGCAACCTTCAGTCACCTTGTCATCGACCTGAGCAAGTCGTTCAATGCTCTTGATCAGGCTGCAATGGAATTATCAGATGTGATCCTGATCGTCACACAACTCGATCTGCCCTCGTTACGAAATGCCGTTCGCCTGATGCAATTCTTCAAGCGACGTCAAGGGTTGTACGATAAGGTGAAGGTCGTCGTGAACCGGATGGGACTCGACGATAACACCATCAGCCTCAACAAGGCATTGGAAACTCTGGGTCGCGACATTTACGCCACGATCCCGAATGACTATGCGACAATGGTCGAAGCCCGGAACAATGGGGTTCCACTCGTCACACAGGCACCGAAAGCCCGGGTAACAAAAAGTATTATGCAACTCGTTCAGAGCCTCGACGGGCCTGGCGAGCCGGAAGAAAAGGCTGAAGAGAAGAAACCCCAGAAAAAAGGGGGCCTGTTCAGTTTTCTCGGATCAGGGGGACGATGAGCCCGAGTGGTGTGGTCGCGGCCGGGGGGCACGCGACAGCCATTCCGCCTTGTCAAAGAAACCCGGCCACCTTGGCCGGGTTTTCTTTTTTGCCGCGTCAATGAATAATCATCGGCTGATGCTTTCTTGATGAAACAACAGCCCTTATTCGCGGAGAGGTCCCTGATGAATCGTATTCGATGGTCTGCAGTGACGAAGGCCTTGTTGGTGACCACAGTTTTTACGCTGACAGGAACCGTATCCGCTCAGGAAGTCTCATCCGTCACACGATCACTCTTCGATGGTGTTTCTCTTCACGGCTGGTCCATTGAAAACGACTGTGATGTGGATGTCGTGGATGGCTGCATGCGATTGAAGGCAGGGGACGGCTGGTTGCGGAGTCATCACACGTATCGAGACTTTGAACTGCATCTCGAATGGAAGGCTCTGCAGGGAGCCGCCTACGATGCGGGAATCTATATCCGCAGTTCAAAAGACGGAAAACCGTTTCCCAAACCCGCCTATCAGGTCAACCTTCTGCAAGGGAAAGAAGGCAACATCGGCACCCTGCCGGGTGCTGAAAGTACGGGACTGGTGAAGTCGGGCGAATGGAACGCATTTGATCTGAAAGTCGTTGGCGACACCGTCGCACTTCAAATCAATGGCAAACCTGCGTACTCGGTCGGCGGATTGCAGCAGCGGGATGGATACATCGGATTTCAAGTTGAGGTTCCCAAGGGAGGCCAGTTCCTGCTGAGAAACATTCAGTTGAAGGAGCTGGGTTACAAATCGTTGTTCAATGGCAAAGATTTAGCCGGATGGGAAGGTGAAGGGGGCGACATCAAGAGTTGCTGGTCGGTCGAAGAGGGATTGCTTGTCTGCTCAGGACAAAAAGGGCCTTGGCTACGCAGCGTGTCTGAATACGGCGACTTTGACCTGCGGCTGGAATACCGCCTTTCGACGGGTGGCAACAGCGGCGTCTACGTTCGAGTTCCCAAGGATGGCAATCATCACCGAGAAAACGACAAGCTTCCTGCTGCAGGTTTCGAAGTGCAGATTCTGGATGACGCAGCGCCGCAGCATCTGAAGCTGAAAGACTACCAGTATTCTGCTTCGATCTATGACATCGCTGGAGCCAATCCGCGTGTCAGTCGAGTTCCTGGCGAGTGGAACACGATTGAGATCAATTGTCATGGCGGACGAGTGACCACGTGGCACAATGGCTATCAGGTCACCGACGTCAACAGTACTGAATCACCGCTGCTGGCCCTTCGCTCTGTCAGTGGATTCCTGGGACTTCAGAATCACAGCACCGTGGTCAAATTCCGCGACATTCGCATCGGCCCGGCAATCGAACTGCCTGCAAAGGTTGTTAAGCCGTGAGCAGTAAACAGCAACAGCCTCGTCCACCGATGTGAACGAGGCTGTTCCGTTCGAAATCAACAAGTTGTCGTGGTATGGATTAGTGCGGGTCGCACGTCTGTGTCGCATCGGACCGCGAGACGCCATACTTCAGTGGGACTAGAAGTCACCCACAACTTCTCCATCCTTAGGAGCGCATAGTCTGCGAATCGTCTGCGTATCGGTGTTTTCGGAAATGAATCGAACGGCTCCATCGCCCATCAGCGCATGGCATCCGCCGACGTGCAAACTGAACGGCTCGTCATTTGGACCACAGTTGTTGGTGCTCCAAGGACACGTACCTGGACCACCTGCTGGAACCTTGTTGTTATTGATGATTGGGCCCCGGTTCGCCGGAGGTCCAGAAACTCCACTCGCACCATCGGGATCGGCCCAGCGACCCGGTACACCGAAGTTTCCTCCTGCAACATACGGCGTCTGATTTTTTGCAGCAGCCAGTTGCGTGGTGTCGACCAACTGAGCTCCACCGAGTGTCACGCCGGCGGAAATGTCGTAGGAACCACCGTTTCCAGTTGGTCGCCCCGAATCTTCGAACACCATAATGGTATTGCTTAGTCCGTCAGTGACATAAGCAATTGGATTGCAAAAGCCCAGGGCCCCTTTCACGTCGAATCCCTGGACGTTCGCCTGACGGTTTCCAGAGAAGTCGAGGTCCGTGTAGGCGACGGGCATATAATCGGACATGCCGTAGCCCAGCGGGTCTGGCCCTGTGCTGGCATTAGACGGGCACAAGAATGCCGCAACCTTGGTCCGAGCCAATGCAGGGTTGTTGCCTGCGGTATAATGGACGTTGAAGTTCCATGCGTTGTACACAGGTGCCTGATCTGTAAACGGCAGAACAGCTACGAACATCGAAACGGGAAAGAAACGACGAACGGTCGGATTTGTCGATTCATCGGTCGATTCACCTGAACTTGGGAACAGTTTGTTGGTGCTTTCATAGTTGTGGATCGCTAACCCCAACTGCTTCAGATTATTCTTGCATTGAGTACGGCGGGCGGCTTCGCGTGCCTGCTGAACAGCAGGCAACAGCAATGCAATCAGAACGGCAATAATGGCGATTACGACAAGAAGTTCAATGAGCGTAAATCCCCGTTTGCGAACAGACAACTTATTCATTTCATCATCCCTCAAAAACTTGAATCCCCAAAACTGAAACACATTTTTCCGCGACAAATGATTTCTGCGATCTCGACAATCCATCAGCTTCGTGCACACTGATTCAGAAAAAACCTCCTTTTTCAGTTGTTGCTGCTGCCAATCTCTCTGACCAACAGAGACCAGTCTTGATCGGGTCGCGACGTGCGGGGATTGTTGTCTCGCTCGATGAACAGGGGATGAAATTGGGATGAAAACTCCGTGCAGCCCATGATTCACGTGTTGGCGCGGAAATCTGATTCGAATCAGACGGGGAATTCGATCCGTAAAAAACGGACAATGCGAAAGTTGGAAGTCTGAAAACATTTCTGGCAAAGAACGAAAACAGCCCCATCCACATTTGTGAACGAGGCTGTCGATTTTCGAAATCAAGATCAGCAGTGTTATTTAGAAGTCGCCAACGACTTCGCCATCCTTGGGGTTTGCGAGACGACGAATCGTCTGAGTATCAACGTTTTCCGAAATGAAACGTACTGCCCCATCGCCCATCAGAGCATGGCAACCGCCGATATGCAGGCTGAAAGGTTCATCGTTGGGGCCGCAGTTATTGACATTCCATGGACAAGTCGCTGGGCCACCCGCAGGAGTCTTGTTGTTGTTAATGATCGACCCGCGATTCGCAGGAGGGCCGGAGATTCCGCTACCACTGTCAGCATCAGCCCATCGGCCAGGAATACCAAAACTTCCCCCCGTGGTGAATGGCGTCGCATTCGATGCCGATGCCAACTGAGTGGTGTCGTAAGAGCGAGTCCCGCCACCAAGCAAGCTTCCGTTGCTTTCATCGTAGCTACCACCGTTCGCTGTCGGACGACCTGAATCTTCGATGACCAGGAACGTGTTGCTCAATCCGTCAGTTACATAGGAAATCGGATTGCAGAAACCCAGAGCTCCCTTGACGTCGAAGCCTTGAACGTTTTTCTGGCGAGCACCGGTGCCGTCGAGATCGGTGTAGGCCACAGGCATGTAGTCCGTCAAACCATAACCCAATGGATCTGGTCCAGTCGTTGCGTTGGATGGGCACAAGAATGCCGGAACCTTGGTCTTTGCCAACACCTGGTTCGAACCAAATGTGTAGCTCGCGTTAAAATTCCATGCATTGTAAACAGGCGCCTGATCGGTGAACGGCAGCACGGCTACGAACGTGGAGACTGGAAAGAACCGACGAACGGTTGGGTTTGTCGATTCATCGGTCGATTCACCTGAGCTCGGAAACAGCTTATTGGTGCTTTCGTAGTTATGGATGGCCAGTCCCAATTGCTTGAGATTATTCTTGCACTGGGTACGGCGAGCTGCTTCGCGGGCTTGCTGAACGGCTGGCAGCAACAATGCAATCAGAACTGCAATGATCGCGATCACGACCAGCAGTTCAATCAGCGTAAATCCTCGTTTGCGAGCGGACAACTTCAACATTCGATACACATCCTCAAAAAGTTCTGGAAACCTGAAACGTCAAATTCACTTAATTACTGACCAACGCATCCTGCGAAGAACAATCCATCTTCCCTGTCAATGGCACAACAGATGTACAAGTTGATGAGGCCTCCTCTGCCTTCGGCACATCTCACGATCCCCCCTGAGAGCCAAGAGGAAAACCCTGATCGAGTGAAGTTGCGAAATTCTTGGCCCGCTCTGTTAAGAAACGATGAACTTCCAATGAAGAATCGAAATTTGGTGATCATGAGGCGGAAGCCTGTCTGATTCGTAAGAATCAACCTCTTTTCGCCACGTTTTGACGCCCGCAAAACGCGATTCTTCACACCAATTGACGAAACAAGCGGGTCGTGTCCCCCGTCACTCTGGAATTGGAGTGGTCTGTCGGCGGATTTCCTGCAACGTTAAAGGGCCGCCATTGTAAATCGTTGCTCGCGAGGTGCGATCTGATTTGCTGCAGCCAGATTTGATGAATCCGACTCCTAATTTAGGCCATTGACGCCGTTAGCGTATTTGCCGCGAAACGCAGCAAGTCATATTTCGCCCGGGGATAAAGCATCGCTTTTTTGCTGGTCCGTATTCGGTAGCTCAGCCCCCAAAGTCAGTTTTTGGGAAAAAGAATAAACGCTCCGGTAGTCCCAACGGGCCGTTTGGCCAGGTCTCCCGCGAGGCACAAGACGGTTCCCACCACCCTGCCAGTGTCGGGAACAAACCATCCGTGGATCTGATAAACCGCCCTCATCCCCTCGCCCTGAAGTTCCACTCGGGTTTGGGAATGTTCCGTCGAAGGGATCACACGTCCGGTGACGTTTAATACCGTTTCATTCGGAATCCGCAACGATCCATTTGACGGAAACACAAGCCTGCCAACAACTTCCCCAGACTCTGTCGTCGCCACATCCAGCGTTCCAACGGGTGACCATGGCTCCGCGAGCAGGGGCGTCCCTTCGACTTTCCCATCGCGAACCTGAATTGGTCCATTGTAGAAACTCTGGTAGTGGAATTGGCCCGACAGTGGCGGTTTCGCCATTCTGAACTCCGTACAGCAGCACATCACTGAAACAATATTCTCAAAATTGACCATTGATTAAAAAACAGCAATGGTTTATGTGGCGTTATCTTGCATTCTTCTGTCTAATAGGCAAGAACAGAGTCCCTCACCTAAACAGGTGAGAGCAATAGGGGTTGACGAGGAACATTCTGGATGATCCTGCACCTATATCTTGTGATTCGACATCAAAGAGCCTTGGAGCAGATTTATCTGATCGAAAATGACGAGACCACGATTGGCCGGAGTCCGGCGAGTGTGCTCTGTCTGATGGATCCTCACGTCTCGCGCAAACACCTCACCATCATCCGAACTGCCGGCGGATTCCTGGCTCGAGACCTTAACAGCCGTAATGGTACCCGTCTGAATGGAAAACCGTTGACCGAAGCAATCCTGTCTAGCTCTGACCTGATCGAACTCGGCCCATTTTCGCTGAAAGCCTTTCACGATCTTGCTGAAGCCAAAGCAGACTCGGAAACAGAAGAAGTCTCCACCGTCAACGACTACCGCAGCATGCTCGCGGACGAAATTCGCCAAAGCCTGACACCCCGACAGCAACTTGTGTACGATCACTTTCTACTCGGTCATTCCGAAAAAGAAATTGCCCAGGCACTCGACTTGAGTGTCAACACAGTACATACCCACGCACGAGCTATCTATTCAATATTCGCGGTCTCATCCCGCTCGGAACTTTTGGCCCGTTGTGTTCCACAGCGCCGCTAGTGCGGGGCGCACGTGCGTGTGGCCTGGGGGCATGGGTGAGACGGCAAATTGATGCCCGCGGGATGGCACGATCAAGCTGGATGCGCTCTAATGAGATCTATGATCGAATCCTGAAATGATCGGGCGTACTTATGAATCGACGAACATTCGTTCAATGCGGCCTGGCGTCTGTGATCGCCAGCCCTTTACTGGCCGCTATCCAGAATCAGACCCTGGAAGCAACAGACAAAATCCTGAGTGACGCAACAGCCACCAACATTTTGAACTCTGCAGTCATCCATGTGACTCAACGAGATTTCACTCATTCGAAGTTTTTTGGGAACATCAAGTCGACTGACGCACGGTATTTACTCGGCTCGATTACCAAACCGATCTGTATCACGGCGCTGATGCACTACTTCGACCGCGCCGATTTCAGCCTGGATGACAAGCTGCAGAAGTTTCTTCCAAAATTCACAGGAGAAGGACGAGAGGCCGTAACTCTGCGGCACCTCCTGACTCACACATCCGGCCTTCCCGATCAACTGCCAGATAACAACGAATTGCGAAAGCAGCACGCTGGCTTATCCGAATTCGTCGCAGGCGCGATCCGCACGCCGTTAAGCTTTGCACCGGGAACAAAATACCAATATTCCAGCATGGGGATTCTGCTGGCGACGCATGTTGCCGAACTGATCTCCAAGGCAGGAATTCTCGAACTGACGGATCGAAACGTATTTCGTCCTTTGAAGATGACTCGATCCTCCCTGGGACTGGGTAAGTTCGCCGCCACAGATCTGATTCCCAGCCAGACGGAATTTGCGGCTCCCGAGGCGGGCGGTGGCGACCCTTCGGCGAAAAACTGGGACTGGAACAGTTCCTACTGGAGAAATCTCGGTGCCCCCTGGGGAGGCGCATTCTGCTCAGCACCGGATGTCGCAAAATTCCTCGCTGCGTTTCTCGGAAAACAGGAAGGTTTCCTCAAGCCTTCAACGGTCCAGATGATGGTGTCGAACCAGAATCCCGTCGGGCTGACACCACGTGGACTGGGATTCAACGTCGGAAGTTCCGCGGGCCCCAATGGCTGTTCTGAAAGAACTTACGGTCATACTGGTTCCACGGGAACACTCTGCTGGGCAGATCCGGCAACCGAAACCATCTGTGTCGTGCTGACATCACTTCCTGCAACCGCAGTCAAACCCCATCCCCGCGATCTCGTGTCAGCGAAAATCGCTGAAGGGATACAACGTTGAGCCTGACATCCCATCGCAAGCCAGACAGCATTCAAGGTCGTTCAATTCTCCGGCCATCGTTTTACGCATGTTGTCGAGTTCGGTAGAGTGTTCCAAGACTGTTTGCGCCCACGCAGATTCCAGCCGATTCCTGTGATTGACTTCCATAAGATCCCGGAGCCCCGAATGACACCCCAAGCCAATCGTCGCGACTTTCTGAAGACCTCCACCGCTGCTTTGGCGGGAGCCGCTCTTCCTTACTGGTTCACTTCGGAGAGCAATCAAGCACTGGGCTTTCAGAGTGTCAATGACCGACCAGTCCTGGGATGCATCGGTACAGGAGATCGCTGGAATGCTGTTGGTCCGAACGCGTTGCATTTTTCTGACTGCGTCGCCGTCTGCGACGTCGACAGCGATCATGTCGACAAAGGCCACAAGCGAGTCACCGACATTCAAAAGGCCGCATCTCGCGAAGTCGCCAAGTACGAAGACTATCGCAAGCTGCTGGATCGCAAGGACATCGATGTCGTCACCATCGTGACGCCCGACCACTGGCACTCCAAGATTGCGATCGATGCCATGCGGGCCGGAAAGGACGTATACTGCGAAAAGCCGCTGACGCTCACCATCGACGAAGGCAAGATCATCGAGAAGGTGGTCAAGGAAACGGGGCGCGTGTTTCAGGTCGGCACGATGCAGCGAACTGAAAGCGATCAGCGATTCCTGCAGGCAGTGGCCCTCGTGAAGCATGGTTGCATCGGAACCGTTAAACGGATCACCTGCGGCATCAACGGAATGGAACCCTCGCCAGTGATCCCGGAAGCCCCCGTGCCTGCCGGTCTTGACTGGGACTTCTGGCTTGGCCCGGCTGCCCAGGTGCCATACCGAGCGTTGCCCGAACTGCGACAGGGCTACGGCGGCGGAGTGCCCTTGTTCAGCAATTGCCACTACTCGTTCCGCAACTGGCACGAATACTCAGGTGGCAAACTCACCGA
>CAXBSB010000155.1:0-19328 GCA_963977965.1 uncultured Schlesneria sp. | reverse complement strand
CAGCAGCTTTGTTTCTGTCGCAGGAGCCGAAGGGAGCCGCGACGCCAGTTCCTGAACATGATGCACCGTCGGCAACGCTTCAAACTGGCGTTTCATTTCCCGAGCCTGTTCGGCCGAGTCTGCCATCGAAATCGCGTACAGAAGCGAATGCTTGGACGATTCGAAGATATGACGCTGCGCTTCGACGGATTCCAGACCTTCAGCCTGCAGATGCAGCAAGTTGTGATCATAAACCGTCAGCGGTTTCGGCATCGGGCCGGTCCAGTCAAACGCTCGATAACCAACGTAGCCCATTATTCCGAAAGATACCGCCAGCACCAGCCAGGGATGGTTCAGCGTGGCGTAACGCAGTGCACGTCCCTGGAACGGCGTCGGCAGTTTGCGAGGTTCGGTGTTTCGGTCGGCCATCGAAATGATGGCTGGCAGGAAGGTAAACGCTGCCAGGGCGCAGAGCATGATCCCCCCGCCAGCGATGATCCCCAATTCAGCGACGCCCAGAAACTCCGTAAACGTCGCACAGAAAAACGCCAACGAGGTGGTTACCGCACCAGTGACGATTCCACCGCCAACACTTCCCGTCGTTTCCAACAATGCGGCCCGCAAGCCCAGGCCCTGATGACGCAGCTCCAGGTACTTGGAAATGATGTGAATCGAGAAGTCGATCCCCAGCCCAATCAGGATTGCGACGAACGAAACGGACAGGATGTTCAAATGGCCAACGGCCAGAGTGGTGTATCCAAATGACCATGCCATCCCGACAGCCAGCATCAGCAGGCCCAGCATCGGATGCAGGAAACCTCGGAATCCCACAAACAGAATGATCGCCACACCAAGGTACGAGATGATCGATGCCATCATCGAATCGGCCTGAGAACGACGCATTTCGTCGTTTTCGAGAACCGGGATTCCCGTCAGCGTGATCTTCGCGTCCGGGAAACGTCGAGCCACCTGATCGATCATCTGACGCAGACGGTCAATGGCTGCTGTTGCCCCCTCGAATGAACTAGTCATATCCACCGGTGAGGCCATCACAAAGCCCATCGTTCCATCATCGTTGAGCAGATAAACCGTCTGATTCGCCTGCTCACTCATTTTTGGATCGACTGGAAGGACATCCGGCCACGGGTTCGTGAAGTCATTTCGGTCCCGCAAAGTCGCTGCCAAACTGGAGGCGAGCCTGTCCGCATGAATCAGCAGGACACTGTCTTCGTACTGACCGCTCTGATCCAGACGTTTCAGCTGGCTGAGTATTCGAGGCACCAGTCCATCGAGCCGAATCAGTTCCCAGCGCCCATTCAGCACAGGGCGGTATTCTTCCAACCGTTCGAGTCCGCTGATGAGCTGATCGGGAGCCAGGTACTGCAGTCCCTTGGCGGCCAGATTCCCGGGCTCAACCTTGTACAAAATATTCGTGAACAGCTTGGGTTCGGCTTTCAGTTGTCCGCCGATATCGTCCAGCACCTGCTTGATGGTTTCAGGTTGCCGGGATTCGACAACGACGACCATGTCCGAGCTGTCGCCAAAACTTTCGGTGTAGTTCTTCCAGCGTTTCTGGAAGGTAGCCGCGGGGTCAATCAGGTCAGCCCGGTCGGTCTTGAACTTGATGAAATAGACCGTGTAGGCAACACATCCAAAGCACGAGAGCAGAATCAGCAGAACGGTTGTCCGAGCGCGACGGGACGAAATGTCTGTGAGCCAACACAAACACTCCGCGAGCATTGATCGCGACTCTTTACCCTCGGATTTTACATCCATGCCAGGTCCCGACTCTGCACATTTTGGGGAAGATGCATAATCCGATTGACATCGGAAAACGAGCCCCCATGTCGGCGCGAGATTTCCGGTTTTATCGAATCTACCGAATCAATCCATCGGCTGATCGTCCCGAAGAACTCAACCTTGCCGACAATTCGATCCTGACTTTTTCGTATGACCCTGAACCAGTCGAGCACGACGTTTTATCCAAGTAGTTATGCAATCGAGAGTTGCCAGTGGACAGACCCGCTGGAACCCGCCAAGTGATCATATTGGCCCGTCAGAAGTGAGGCAAGTTTGGTTTGCTTCCTTACGACTTTCATCTTTACGAAAACAAGCTGGAAAAGCAGGGTCATTCCCTTGAGAATCAGCAAGGGTTTTGAAGTTCGGCAGAACTTGCCGTAAGGTAAACTGGCTGTTGTAGTTCGACTTCTGGCAGTGCTGGCGTTTGCGAACCGACAATTCTTGGTCATCGCGAATGGCAAATGCAACCGCGAGTAGAACTTCCGTTCAAGCGTTTTACCGATTCCAGATTCAATGCAGAGTGCGCCCACCCGTATGAACTTGGGGCATTGAGACTCACATTGCCAGGTTTGCCGATTTCGAGCTATAACCCCATCGCCCACTTGGCGTTTCTTCAATCGACCCTTCTGGCTGTGACATGGACGTCCTGCCCCGCATCTTTCGACCGCTCTATGAGCTGTTTCGTGCGATGTCGCTACCACAACGAGCGACAGTCGTTGCGGTACCGCTGTTGATGCTGTCCGCTCTTGCCTGGATGGTCGTCTTCAATCGTCCCGATGATTCGCAGCCAGTCCTGTTCGGTAAGGTCTTTACCACAGACGAACTGGTCACGGCCGAAAAGGCCCTGAACCAGGCCGGTCTGATGAACTATCGACGGGAAGATCGTCGTTTGGTGGTTTCAGCTTCCGAACTGGACCGTTACAACGCGGCCCTCGTCGAGTTCGATGCTGTTCCACCCGATCTCGGTTCACAGATCCTCAAGCAGTTCGAATCTCTGGGACCCTTCAGCACTGACAGACATCGACAAGAAATGAAAGATGCCCTGCTGCTGCAGGAACTGCGGCGGATGATCAAGGCGGTTCCTGACATTGAAGATGCTCGAGTCACCGTCGCCAATTCTGGTCGTCGAGTGGGATTCGGACAAAAACCACGTGTGACTGCCAATGTCACCGTCAAACCTCGCCCAGGCCGCGAACTGAATTCTCGATTGGTCGCGTCGCTCAGACAAGCCGTTGCCAGCATGGTGCCAGACCTGCTTCCACCCGATGTTACGGTTTTTGATGTTGCTCGCGGGCAGGCCTATACCGGTGAGCAGGCGGATGATCCACTGGATGGTCAACTGATTCAGCGAGTGCGTGAGTTTACTCGCCAGTATGAGCAACAGATTCAAAAGGGATTGTCGTTCATTCCCAACGCTACCGTCGCGGTGCATGTGGACCTGGATAACTTGAAGTCTTCAGTGACTCGGAAAGAACGAGTCCGCACGTCAATTCCTCACGAAACAACCATCGCAAATCGTCCCGCCGTCGTTCAGCAGGTATCACACGAAGACACCGATTCGGTACGACATTCCTCAGGGTTTCGTGGATCCGACGTTCCCTCGGATGTGACTCGTGAAGTCTCTGAGCGGGAATTGCTGGCTGCGATGCCCAAAGCTGTTCAGGTCAGCGTTTCCATTCCGAGCGACTACTATCGCGATGTTGCGGCACGGCGAAAAGCTCAGGGAACGGGACGATCATTGGACCTGGAAACGATTGAAGAAGAAATCCTGTCCAAGGTCGAACGGACAGTGGGACGACTCATTCCTGCAGGGTCATCGCCCGATGCAATCTCGGTGACGACTGTCGATCGGATGCCAACAGAAGCCAGCGAGCCAGTTCTCTCGACCACGGATCAACTCGGAATCCTCGCGTGGCAGAACGGCGGCTCTCTGGCCCTGGGACTTTTTGTTGTCTGGGCGCTCTGGATGTTGTCCCGTTTGAGTGCATCGGGGAATTCGACGCCCGCGCCAGATCATCCGGTGTTGCCGAAGCCCGAGGCAACCGCCGCTGTCGCTCCGGCCCCGGTGGTCGCAGTGCCAACGGTCAACGAAGCCCCGGTCATCGTGCCATCAGCCAAAGTCCAGGAATTACCGCCTCCCGACCTGAACGAGTTTCTTGCTCCTGCCGCGACGACGACTGCTCCGATTCCCGCACCTGTGGCAACGGTCACCACCGCTCAGCGGGTCATGCAAGAAGCCTCTGATCGACGAGTGGAATCCCTCGTCATTGAAGGTCCGTTTGCGTTCCTGAATCATCGACATGCCGATGAGATTCGTGAAATGCTGGTCGAAGAGCAACCGCAGACGATTGCTGTGGTTGCCGCCCAGTTGCCTCCTTCGGTATCAGCGTCTGTACTGGCAGGGTTGTCTCCTGATCGTCAGGCCGATGTTCTGCAACGGGTCGCTCGACTTGGTCCCACGGATCCCGAGATTCTGGATGTCATCGCAGCAGAATTAAAAGAACGCCTCGGACGTCCTCGTACTCGTGCGGGGGGCGTTGCCCACGCTGCAGCCGTGCTTCGGGAATCCTCGCGAACGACAAAACGTTCCATGCTTACCGGGCTGGATGAACGAGATTCCGAACTGGCGGATGAGTTGCGGCAGACGCTGTTTGCTTTCGATGACCTGCTGAAGCTGGATGATGAAACGATTCAAATCATCCTTCAGGAAACAGACGACCACCCCTGGGCCATGGCACTCAAGGCCAGTCCGGAACCTGTGCGACAGCGGGTTCTGGGATGCCTGACTCCTCGAGTTGCTCGGGCTTTGAAGGAGGAGATGGAATCACTCGGTCCAATCCGTCTCAGCGAAATGACCTCGGTAAGACAACAGATTGCCGACAGCATCCGGCGACTGGAAGATGCAGGACTTATTGCTCTCCCCACGACTTGAGATCAAGCCGTCCATTTCACGTGGTGACTCATGACAACAGCTCGCATCGTCAAAGCACAATCAGTTCGCGACCTTCCTGTTCGCCCCGCCTTCAACTTCGTGGATCTGCGTCAGGAGGCCGACGATGTCGTTGCTCAAGCCCGACAGACCGCTGACGACCTTCTGGCCAATGCGAGGCTGGAAGTGGAAGCATTACGCTCACAGGCAAAAGAACAGGCACGCGAAGAGGGATTGAAAGAGGCGCAGGCAGAGATCCATCGCCAGGCTGAGGATATCGCGAGACACCAGTTGCTGGACCAATTGGAGACGGCACTTCCGGCTCTGCGATCTGCGGCTCAGTCACTTCAGGCAGAACGAGATCGCTGGCTCATTCGCTGGGAACAGACTGCAATTCGAGTTGGCGTTGCGATCGCTGAGAAGCTGGTCAAAACACAAATAGCCACACGTGCTGAACTGGCATCGGGAATGATTGCAGATGCCTTGCGTCTGGCCGCGGGGCAGCCACGTGTGACAGTCCATCTTCATCCGGATGATCTGGCCGCCTGGGGAGACCAGGGGCCGCGGATCGTCGAATCGCTCACTGCCTGTGCCGATTCCACGTTAATCGCTGATCCACTGGTCTCGCGTGGCGGGTGTCGGATCGAGACAACTCATGGCGAGATTGATGCTCGCGTGGAAACGATGCTGGAACGACTGGCATATGAACTTGTCGACGGCTAGCAGCCCGTGGTAAAAGGGGTCAGACCCTCTCCAGGCATACGATTTCCAAGTTAAATCGAGTGCCTTCCAAAGGGTCTGACCCCTTTTACCACGGGCTGCCAGCAAATCAAGATTCCTCCAATAGACGACACATGCCAACCACACTGAACCCGCGTCCGGCGACGTTAATTGACCAGATCCAGCGATCGCTTCCGGTCGGATTGAGTGGTCGTGTCTCGCGCCTGGTTGGTTTGACGGTCGCTGCAGCCGGTTTTCCCGCTCCCATCGGTGCTGTGGCTCGACTGGAAGCTGAGCACGGTCGCAGTGTCGAAGCAGAAGTTGTCGGTTTTTCGGGTGACGACACATTACTGCTGGCATACGGTGAATTGAATGGTGTCCGTCGCGGGACACGAGTCGTGCTGACTCAATCGGTCCCTGGTTGTCGTGTCGGGGTTGGGCTGCTGGGGCGAATCATCAACGGTCGCGGTCGATTCATCGACGACAAATCCCCCGCCGTCTTGCCCCATCGTGTTCCATTGCAATCGGAACCGATATCACCCATGAAGCGGCCGCGAATCGATCAGACGCTCGGGACGGGGATCCGTGCCATTGATGGCCTGTTGACATGTGGACGTGGCCAACGCCTCGGGATCTTTTCGGGAAGTGGTGTTGGCAAGAGTACGTTGCTGGGGCAGATGGCGAGAGCCACCGAAGCCGATGTCAACGTGGTTGTTCTGATCGGTGAACGAGGTCGCGAAGTCCGCGAGTTCATCGAACGGGATCTTGGCCCCGAGGGACTCGCTCGCAGCGTTGTCGTCGTAGCAACAGGCGACGATCCGGCCGTCCTGCGACTGCGAGCCGCTTACCTTGGGACAGCGATTGCTGAGTATTTTCGTGATACTGGTCGCGATGTCTTGCTGGTGATGGACAGCGTCTCCCGGTTCGCGCTGGCTCAGCGTGAAATCGGCCTGGCAGCAGGTGAACCTCCAGCGACGCGTGGATTTCCACCCAGCGTCTTCGCTTTGCTGCCTCGATTGCTGGAACGCAGCGGGCGTACAAACAACGGCAGTATTACGGGGCTTTATACGGTTCTCGTTGAAGGCGACGATACCAGTGAGCCGATTGCTGATGCCGTTCGCGGAACACTGGATGGACACGTCCTACTTTCCCGAAAGCTCGCGGAACAGGGACACTTCCCTGCAGTCGATGTTCTGTTGAGTGTTTCACGGTTGATGAATGACGTCACTAGTGAAGAACATCGCCGTGCTGCAATTTCCTTGCGGCAATTACTGGCGGCGCATCGTCAGGCGGAAGATCTGATCTCAATCGGTGCCTATCAGAATGGCGCGAACGCAGCGGTTGATGCGGCTTTGCGGATGCAGGAACCGATTCAGAAGTTCCTTCAACAGGATCGAGGTGAAGTTTCCACTCTGGAAGAAGCGATGCGCACGCTGCAGTTTCTCAAACAGTTGCGCGATGGCGAAGTGTTCCCGGTCCCGATATCGCCTGATACGACTGGCGGAGACATCTGATGGCTGTCCCCTTTCGCTTCGACGTTGTCTTGCGAGTTCGCGAGGCTGATCGGGATCGTTGCCGGGTCCAACTGGCTCAAGAACAAAACGTCCAGTCGGTTCTGACAGCAGAACGGGAACGAGTTCATCAGGCGCGAACCCAGATCCTTCAGGAACTCACGCAATTACAGTCCCGTGAACAGTGGTCTGCACAGAACGCCTTGGTTCTACATCAGCAGGCCGAACGACTTGAAGTCGAATTATTGCGGATTGAAGAGGATCTGAAACGTGCGGTTGAAAACGTCGCGCGCTGTCTGATGGAACTCACAGAAGCAAACACCTCTGTCCTCGGCCTGGAAAAACTGGCCGAACGCCATAAGGCAGACCAGTCACGGCTGGAACTGAAAGCCTCGGAACGAGATCGCGAAGACTCGTGGCGAGCGGCGTAGCAGCCCGTGGTAAAAGGGGTCAGACCCTTTGGAGGTCAGCCGATTTGACTTGGAAATCGTATGCCCGGAGAGGGTCTGACCCCTTTTACCATGGGCGGCGAGGGCTTTGATCAGCCTGGCACTACTCCGACGCTTTGAGTTTTGCGAGTTGTACTGCGTAGACCTGTGCCTGCTGAACCTGACCTGCCGCCGTAAATCTCTCGATCGCCCGTTCCAGCATCCGCATGCAGTACGGGCTCGGTGCATCACCTCGCTTCTGCGGTACCATCGGCAGGAATTCCTGGTAGAACCGCAGCAACTGCTGATCTGCACCTTTGATCTGGGCGCAAACTTGTTCGAGTTTATCGAGCAGTTTGGGAACGTAACGTCCTTCATCGGGAAACTTCTTGATGGTGACGGCCAGACCGTCAATGACATCTTTGGTGTTTCCCTCTTCCAGCAGATAGTCGCACAGTTGCAGTCTGGCTTCGCAAGCGAGATCCGCCCGTCCAGCGGCTTCGTACATCAGCACAAGCTGCAGATAGTATTTGTTGCGTAGCTTGGAACTCTTCTGGTACTGCACCAGATCGTCAAACACCTTCAGTGTGAAATCCGGGAAGTTCGCGAATGTCCGGAAGAACTTATCAATCATCGCCGTCATCTGGCGATTGCTGTCCGCCCCGATCTTTCCATCGCGAGCCAGGGTGGCCAACTGAGTCCATGCTGCTTCATTACCGGGACACAGGTCGATGACTTCGTTCAAGAAGGCAATTTCCTGCACGGGAGTCAGTTCCAGTTTATCGCGTAGTTGCGGGAAGGCTTTCATGACCAGAGCCGCATGTCGAAACGCGACCGTATTCAGTCCCACTCCCTGCAGACGTAGCTCTAATGCGCGATCCGTGGTTTCACGACCTGTCTGCGGTTCTCGCAACGTTCCGACGTAATACTTGTCACCGCGATAACGCCCGTGCGATTCCAATGTAAAGGCAATGCTGGTTCGTGTTGCCTGCTTGACCTCGACCCACATGACCCAGGCGTGCAGTTCGCCACCGTTGGATTCACCGCCAACGTATTCGGCAGGAACGCCAATGCTCTTTCCGACGCGTGCTGCAAAGTCGGCCTGCATGGCACAGACTCCGCCGAACTGGCGGATGTTGGGCAACGTGTAATCTTTCCCTGCCAGTTTGCAGATTCGGCTTTCTGTTCGCAGCATTTCGTCGTCGTACGGAACATCAGCATAGCACTTGCCAAACATCGGTCGCTTCGAAACATAGTTTGTCGCTGCCCATTCGCGTTCGTTACGAGGGGTCTTGTGGTTCACCAGGTAAACCAGGAACTCCCATGGCAGAAACTGTGCACGTCCCTGCATCACTGCCGCAGCGTCGACGTAGTATTCGAAATTCTCGATCGCACCAAGTAGCCCGGATGGCATTTTCGAATGTGTTCGCTGCTGATGATCGGTGTAGTGATCGATGTTGCCTTCGTTATCCCACGTCAGCGCCAGCGCGATCGCCAGTTGATTGTAGTCGTTCAGCTTTGTTGGGAATCGCTCGTGCAGCTTCTGCAGGATCTTCCATGCCGCGGCCATGTCGTCTTCAGGCGCTACGGCAATCAAGAATTCCTCCTTGAAGTCGGGATGTTCATCAAACCATTTTTTGAACTCTGCGCCGTCTCCTTCGCCCAGTCGGGTCAGCAGCAGTTCGTTCTGCTTTTCGATGAAGTCTGCGTAGACTTTGCGAACGCCGAGATAGTCTTTCTTGCCGGTCAGGTTGTGCTGTTCATGCAGCTTCGCCAGTGCCTCAATCAATTTCTCATCGATTGTCTTTTCCACCGGCTTTTCCGGGGCTGGCATCACTTTACTGATTGCAGCAACGACAAACGGTTCACCGAATAATCCCTGGATCGCCTTCACGACGACGGGCGATTCACCACCATAAACGGCAATCAGCTTGTCTTTGCGATACAAATGAGTTTTTGATTTCCAGCGTGCGGGCTCGCCAAACAGGGTCTGGCCACCGTCAGTCACTTGTGCTGCATCTTCGCTGGCGGAATCAGCCGAGTCGTACTCAAGAAACGTCAACAGGTCATCGTCGATGCCAAAGTGCGAGGCGACTCCTGTAAAGCCGGGCGGCGCCACACCGACCGTTGTCTCAACCGTCAGTCCCGACTTCTGCAAGGCAGCAACCAGACGCATCACAGGCGATGCAGGTGGTTCGACTTGCACCTTGAATTGCATGGCGGCTTCAGCACCACCAGACTCTGCGTCGGAAACCGTGACTTCGAAAACGACGTCGCTGGTCGTTCCCGAATCCGGGGCTGTCCAGGTGATCACTCCTGTGGTTCCATCGATCCTGGCGTCGGCAGGACTGGTCTTCAACTTGTAAGTCAGCTTTTGAGCGGGAACGTCAGCGTCGCTCGCCTTGACGGTGACTCGCACTGCTTCTCCGGCCGCAACGGTCTGAACAGGAATCTCACTGATGACGGGTGGCTGATTGACCTCTTTCACGGAGATCTTGAATTTTTGAGTGTCCTGACCGCGCCCCTTCTTACCCTGCACACCAACAGTGACCGAATGTTCATCGGGCCCCTGATCTTCGTCGGGAGTCCAGGTAAACGTTCCTGATCGGGGATCGACCTTGGAACCGGCTGGTCCCGATACCAGTCCATACGCCCATTCGCCCGGTTTCAGACCCTCAGCAGTGGCTTTGAGCGCCACTTTAACTGTGGAACCTTCATCGACGGTCTGATTTTCGATCCGTTCCAGCGCCAGTTTCACGGGCTTCGACGACATCAACCAGAGTCCCGCAATGCCAATGACTCCGAGGCCTAATAAACCTCCAATAATCACGACGGGACTCGTACCTCGTTTTGATGGCCGAGGTGTCATCGGACGATCTTCGAATTCGAATCCAGGCATGGGCTGCTCCCGTCGGAAATCAGAACTTTATTCAGTGTCACAGGGGCTCAGCGCAAATTCAATCCTCAAACTCACGTAGAAAGGTTTCGAATGCTCATCTTTCCTGAATTCCGCCAGTTGACTAGACTTCCGCCGGAAGGATTTCCGTTTTCGTGATTTCAGGATTGATCAAGGATGATCATTTCGCGACCTGTAAGACATCGGCTGGAGTATCTCGTCTTTCAGACACTCGTCTGCGTCGTCGATTGCCTGACGCCGCGTGCGACCGTCTGGCTGGCGGAGTCCATGGCCTGGTTAATTCATTATGTGCTGCCGCGAAAGTTGACCCGATACAAGGTGGCTCACGACAACATCCGGCTGGCCTTTGGCGACAAATACACCGAGGCTGAGATCGAACAACTGGTCTATCGAATGTGGGTCCATCTGTTCCGAACAGTTGCCGAGATCATTCAATCAGTCCGAAAGTTGCACATCCACAGTTATCGCCAGGCGATTCATTTTGCCGACTTCACGCGAACCAATGAAGCTGTCTGTTCGGGGCGGCGAGTGATCATGCTGGGCGGTCACTTTGGTAATTGGGAAATCGGGACAACGCTGCTGGGGATGTGGGGATTCCCAATGGGTGTTGTGGCCCGTGAACTGGACAATCCTTATCTGCACGAATGGTTCCGCAATTTCCGTGAAATGACAGGACACCGCCTGATGATGAAATCGGGCGGCTACGACGATATGAACGCGTTGCTGCGCAAGGGTGGCAATCTGGGAATGCTCTGCGATCAAGACGCCGGACCGCGCGGGCTGTTTGTCGACTTTTTCGGCCACCCTGCCTCGACCTTCAAATCGATCGCGCTACTGGCGCTCGAATACGATGCCCTGATCATCGTAGGGTATTCGATCCGTCGCCCTGACAACGATGACGAGACTCCCTGGGTGAAATTCGAAGTCGGTTGCGAAACATTGATTGATCCGCGCCTGATTAACAGCAGTGATCCGGTCGGCGAGATCACTCGCCAATACACTGCGGCTCTGGAACGCGCGATCTGCAAGGCACCGGAACAATACTTCTGGGTCCATCGTCGCTGGAAGAGCGAGCCCAAAGTCAAGCAGCGTTCCGTACCACAGCGATTGGCGGGTTGAGAGCGTGGATTTCGCAACAGAATCTCGATCGTACGAATGCGTCTAAACAACAAATTCAACATTCAGGAGCAGTCATGCGTCGTACATTTGCTGTAACTGTTCTTCTGCTGGTGGCGTCGGCGAGTGCCGGACTTGAACAACAACCCAGTAAGGTCTCGTCCCATCTGCCGTCAAAAGACATCGAGAAGTTCGTCGTTGAGAAGCTCGATCTGAGTACGTTTCGAAACTCGTTCGGTCCACGACGCGAACCCGGCATGCGCAGCTTTGCAGACTTCGGCCTGCGCCCGACAAGCGTTTCGAAAGACAGTGTTGAATTCAAGGAAGCTGACTGGACCTATACAGTGAAGATCCTTGGTCGTCGGGACTACAACAACGATGGGATCGAAGACCTGGCGATCAGCTTTTCTGATCGATCGCTGACGGGCTCCTATCAGTCCGAATCACAACTGTTGCTGACACGGTTCTCAAACGACAGCCAGTTGATTGCGATCGCCTATGAACTTGACGTTGCAAGCCCCCGCACTCCCTGATCGAACAAGGTAACCTCCTTTTCTGAAACACGTTACGCCGTTCGCTGCAGTTTCTGCCGTTTGCGGAAACGGCAATATTTCTGAGCACTCGACCAATTGTTAATTTTTGGTTTACCTTGTGAATTTGCCACGATTACGGACGAAATCTCCTTGCCGGTCGTCGCGGAATTCGGACAATCATGCGCATCCACACTAGAGCGGACGCGGCCATGTAGGCCCCCGCTCTTCAGTCCCGCGAAGTGAGAACGAGGTCATCGGTCAGGTTGTGCCTGAGATCCATCTCATTTCCGGCGAGTCCTCGAAGGAGTTTCTGCATGTCCGATCAGTGGTTTTACCGTGTGTTCGGTGAAGAATTTGGTCCTATGCCCCTTGAGAAACTTACGGAACTGGCCAACTCGGGCACGATCCAGCCACTTGACGACGTTCGTTCCTCATCAGGAACCTGGATGCCAGCCGTCAATGTTGAAGAACTTGGCTTATCAACGAGTCAGCGACGACCTGCCACTGCCGTAGCGACACCCGTTTCGGATTTTGAAGTCGCCACGCAGGCTCCTGCTGATGACTGGTATTGCAAGATCGGCGGTAGCGAACTCGGCCCGGTCAGTTTTGATGAGATCATCGCATTCGCAGAAAAAGAACAAATCGGACCTGATGATCAGGTCAAACTGGGTGTCAGTGGAAAGTGGCGTCGAGCCGGATCGATTGGCCGACTTGTTTCCGCGTTCCCCTACCAGGCGATGGAAAAGAAAATCGAATCGAAGCCCGTTCGTGCCACTCAACCGACAGGCTCAAATCCTTCGATCCCAAATCGCTCGGTAGAAGCTCGCACTGGTTCAGCCCGAAAATCTGATCCATCGGTGGCAACTGTTTCTCCATCTGTTCCCGTTGCCGACGTCGAAGCGACGTACCGCGTTGCCTATGAACAAGCTGCGGCAAAGGTGGCGGAATCCATGATCGCTCAGGCAGACGCTGCGTACAAGGCTGCCGAACAGCAGGCGATGGCGTCGGTCGCATGGGCTTCGCAAGCAGGAGTCGATCGTTACTGGTGGGGTTGGTCGAATGGCGTTGAGTTTGGTCCTGTCGAATTTCCACAGGTCTTTGGTCTGGCAAAGTCGGGACAGCTAAAGCCATCTGACTTCGTCCGTAATGGTCAGCACGGTCAGTACGTTCCTGCATCGAGCCTGCCTGGAATGTTCGCAGCGGTGTCTGCGATTGCTCGAGCGACCGAGGCTCGCGAACTTGCGAAAACACAAGCTGCGGCGGCTGCAAAACAATTACCACCCCCGGCAGCAGTTCCCGTCTCACGAATCCAAGCAGAAAAAGCAGCAGTTGTCGCGGCAGCTTCACCTGCCAAATCGAATCCGGAAATTCAGAGTACTCCGTCTGCGACAAGATCGAACCCGGCGGTCCAGACAATTGAACCTGCCGTCGAATCACGAGTCACTCCTGAGCCGAAACCCGCCGAACCTGTTGAGCCCGTCGAACCCGTCCGACCGGCCTCGAACTATGGATATTCGTCCGGAGGGTTTTCGTCTTCTTCATCGTCGACGTATTCGACCTACGGAAGTAGTCGCCCAAGTGCACCTTCCAAGCCCGCTCCTCGTCGCTCCACCGCTTCAGACAGCACATGGCTTGCAGATACCCTCGAAAGCCTGAAGGATCCGAAAGCGATCGGCTCGATCTGCGTTCTCTCCCTCATTCTTCTGATCGTGGGATGGGGATACCTTCCCAAGAACCGATCCGCTGACATCAAACGCTACAACACGCTCAAGCAGATTGCAGATGAGATTCAGGCCAAGCGAAAGACTTCGCCTGGCGAACTGACGGCGCTTCAACAGAAACTCGAAAAGGCTGCCAAGGAAATCGCAAAAGAAGTCAAACCGAATGCGAACCGTGAAGACCTGGCCAAGTTGAATCTTTTGTGGGCGACTCATGACGAAGTCCCACGAATGACAGCCGCGGGTTTGGGGACGGAGTCACTCGCGGAAAAGAACTTCCATAACAAGCTCAAGGAAGTTGCCTACGAACTTGGATTGGAAAAGAGACCACCCGTCGACATGGCGATGCTGGCGGCAGCCGCACGCGACGATTGACGCGATTGTTGAGTTCTGGTCGGTTTCCTGACACTATCAAGACATGTGTCTCGATTCCGACGAAGCTTTCCAAAAGAAACAGGTGAGCCGGAATCCGGTTCACCTGTTTCTTTTTACAGAACTCGCGATTCGCTGACGTCAGCGTGTAACGAAAGATGGTCAATCATGATTCATCGACATACGTGGTTTCTCGTCATACTGACAGTTTCAGTCTTGCCACGTCTGGCGGCGGCAGCAGACGCGATCGAGCCCGTGAAAGTGCCCGGGCTGGTACGTGGCATCAAGGTGTTGCCGGATAAAGCCCCCGACTGCACATCGCTGAAGTCGATCGTTGAGTCGGTGACGCGGGGTTGCAAGACGAATGATGAGAAGGCGATCGCGATCTATAACTTTATGCGGTTGACTCACTACCACCGTGCCTATCCAAGCGAAGCCGGCGGTATTCCGGTCCTCAAGGAAATCAATTGTTATGGCTGGAGTCTGTGTGGTGGTTTGCATGCTGAGCAATCCGCGCTATGGCGAGAACTTGGCTGGAAGTGGCGGTTTGTCGGCTGGCCGGGGCACACCACGGTCGAAGCCTTTTACGATGGCCGCTGGCACTATCTGGATGTGTTTCTGAAGTTCTATGCCTGGATGCCTGACCCGAATCATCCGTCGGGGCGAACGATTGCGGGCGAGGATGATCTTGCTGCGAATCCTCAAGAACTGCTGCTCGACGCATTCGTCGAAGATCCTGCTCGCAAGGTGTTCTATGCGAAGGGAAACGAATTCACGATGTTTGGAGACAAAGCCAACTGGCAGGCTCCAACGTTTCTGGTGTGCGGTGACGATCTCGCAGGAATGATTCCGACGTTGAAACAACGCAATCGAGTTGGCGCGGAACCGGGTTGGGGTGGCATCAATCACAGCGACGGAGGTTACTCGGCCGAAATCAATCTTGCTCCCGGCTTTGGCCTGACCAGTACGTGGGACAAATCCGAAGGAGCCTGGTACTGGTCAGGGTCTTCCATCGCCCCATGTCATACCTGCGGTGATAAAGAGATTCGGAATTCCCCCGAAAAGGGGCCAATTGCTGAGCCCTATCTGGGGCCCAACTGGAGTTGCGAGAGCTACGCCAACGGCCAGTTGACGTTTCGCCCTGACTTCACCCATCCCGCCACAATTCAATCATTCGCCTCGATTGAAAACGTGAAGCTGAGCGATGGGGCACTGATACCGATCGACCCCACCAAGCCAGCCCGAGTCACGATACAGCTCAAGTCTCCTTACATCATGACTCAAGGAAAAGGAACTGTTGATGGAATTGATTCCTGTGAAGTCAGTCTGGATCACGGAAAGACCTGGAAGCGAGCAGAACTGAAGGACTTTGGAGCCGTGATCGGTGGACAGGTCCAGGCCCTGATCCGGTTGACGCTGCAGAAGCCGATCAGGCAACTTGAACTGCAGGCCACGGTCCAGAACAATCCATTTGCCTTGCCGTATCTTTCGCCTGGAAAGAACACCATCGCGGTGTCGGTCGCAGATGCCGCAGCGCTGGGTGACAACAAACTGGTTGTGACGTATGCCTATCGCACGGGTTCGCGGCGCAAAAGTTACGAGCAACTGTATCTTGAAGGTAAAGAGATCGCTCGCGGACACGATGCTTCGTGGGAAGAAACGCCAACTGTCGTCCAGAAGGAATTCAAAGCTTCCGAACTTCCCGCACAGTTCGATATCTATATCCCGACACCCCGAGGAAAGTATCCCGTATATCCGCGTATGGTGTTTGTACGGCGAGAAGTCGTAGCACCGAACCAGAAGCCGTTGCCGTTGCCAGCCGACGCATCGCCACCGCAGTTGTCACCGGGTGACGAACTGAAGACGTTGCCAAATCCACTTCTGGCTGGAACTCAGCCGCCACCTCCACGAGTGGTTCGCCCGACAAAAACAGTTCAGATCGAATTGAGACCGAGCCACTTCGTCACACGATCAGGTGAAGTCCCGACTAGTGATATGCTGAAGTGGCCCAAGACCAAGCAAGAGGCCGTCGAACCGATTGCGTTCCTGGTCGGAGGCGACCTTAAAAACCTGCCTTCACTGAAGGACCTGAGCGCAGCACGGTTGATCGTCCCAGTTGTTCGCTCACACGAGAAGGCTCCAACACGGATCGGAGTTACCACTCTAAAGGGAGTTTTCGTCGCAGGCCAGTCGTTCAACTTCGAGTTGCTGGGTGATCCGTTATCTTCTGCCATCGTGCCATCGCTTCCTGCAAACGAACCCGCATGGTCACCGCCGAAGGAATTCAAGATCGACGTCACACGACAGGTTCGTTCGTTGATTCTGGGCGAAGCCACATTTCACGGGTTCGGCCTGCGAGTCGTCCCCGACCGCAGCGTCGACGATGGCTGGACAGTACGGGTTCATCTTCCGAAGCAACCGCGAATTGTTCTGGAAGTGGAGTCCTTTGAAAACTCGAAGTAATGGGCCTGCCGCCAACGCCGTAACGTATTGGCAAGAATGCTTCGCGGAATCTGTTCAGACAAACTGTATTGCGATATGCAGTACGATTGCTCCTGAGGTGCGTTTATGTCTACCAGATCGTCGAAAACTACGTCGTTCACGGTCCGTATGGACGAAGAGTCGAAGCAGGTTCTCGCCGAAGCGGCCGATCTGCGGCGTATCAGCGTAAGCGACTACATTCGCACGGTGACGCTGGCTCAGGCACGCCGCGAAATTGCGAGTGCCCGCGAGCAAACAATTCTGCTAACACCAGACGAGCAATTGGCCTTTTGGCAGGCATTGCACGCTCCCGTCAAACTGACAACTGCTCAGAAGCGGTTGGGAAAGATGATGCGGGGTGAAGCGTGAAACTCGGTTGCGCTTCCCGATGGGTTTCATCTCGCTACAGTGGATCGCAGGTATTGAGCCTTGAAGTACGTAGCGAAGCGAAAACACCCCTGATCCGACGGTTCGAACCAGGGGTGCTTCGTTGATGCTGCTGCGACTCGGGTTCACAGCAGGTTGACTACCTTGTCAGCAAGACCTTTCTCGCCCAGGACGATATTGAGCTTGCCGTTTGAGGCGATCTTTTCCAGGACTTCCAGTTCGCGGAGTCGCATCAGGGTCGGGCTTTCTGCCAGCAGTTTGGCCGTGTTGGCCTGGCTGCGGATGGCTGCCGTCTCCTCACGACGAGCGATCAGGTTGGCCTCGGCGGCCTTCCTGGCTTCCGTGACCTTGTTCATCAGATCCTTCATGTCGCCTGGCAGGATCACATCCCGGATACCGACCGAGGCGATTTCCAGACCAAGGTCAGTTGCCCGACGCCGGACATTGTCCTCGATCTCTTTCGCGACGGCATCCTTGTCTGTCAGGAAGAGATCCAGTTCCCTCGCCCCGACCACGGCTCGCAGCACGAGCTGCGTGTCGCGGTACAGGGCCTGCCGAACATCCTCGGTCTGGCTGATAGCCCTGCGAGCATCGATGATCTTGTAGGTCACCACAGCGTTCAGACGCAGTGTCACCTTGTCGGCTGTCATGATCTCCTGGCCGCCGACATCGACCATCGTTTCCCGCAAGTCGACTTCCACGACCTTGGCCTCCGCCGGTCCCTTCCAGAAGGCGTACTCACCTGGCTGCAGTGTCTCGACGTACCGGCCATCAATAAACAGGACACCGACTCGGTCACGCTGGACAGAGCAGACATCGAGCACACGGGTCGACAATGGCGAGCGGACAATCAACTTGAACTGTTCGTGTTCGAAGCGGACCGTTCGAATGTCAACGACTTCGACACGAACCTGCTTCTGTCCCGTCCAGTAAGCGAACTGCCCCGCAGGCAAGACATGGCTGAATCGGTTCTCGATCCAGACCAGAGCCCGCTCGTGGTCCTTCAGATCCAGGACAACTGCGCGCTCCGCCAGCACTCCCGACTTCACAATCAAGTCGAGTTTCTCATGGACCAGCCACGGATCACGCTGCGAAACGACGTAGACCTTCAGTTTGTCCAATGGGTCGAAGTACCAGTGAGTTCCCGCCGTGACCAGACCGCGGAATTCTCCATCGCGGAACAGAAGTCCCATTTCGTAGGTTCGAATCTTGTATCGCTTGAACAGAATCATCATTCAGTACTCCTGCATTCATGTTTTTGTATGATCTGTTGACACTGATTGATTCACAGGGTTCGCATCACAAAGGTCATTCGTCGTGAAAGAAATTCAACTTGATCAATGGCGAGCGATGCGCGCTGACGAGCAAGAGAGATTCGCGAAGAGTCTGTGTCGTCAGTTGCCAACGAATTCCAAGTTCGTGGGTGTTCGATCCGATAGCACGTCTGATGTCGCGAATTCGATTGCAGAATTTGAAATTCACGGTGCCAGATTTAATCTCATTCCTGGAACAGAAGTTACGGTCGGATTCGACGCAGATCAGTGGGACCCGTCCGAATATGAGCTTGCGAGTTGGGAGGGAACGGCCGAGGAATACGACCTTGATCCTTCCCCGAATGTTCATTTGCAGCGAATTACGAATGATTTACGAACGATTCGATTCCCGACATCGCTTGTCGAAGTGACTCATCAGGAATATGGATGGCAGCACATCGATCGATTCGATTCACGGGTCGAGCGAATTCTGAAAGAGAATCAGGACGCTTGCAGTAACGCTCCCCAGGTGATTCAAGAGATTCTCGCGAAACGTCACGAGACTGTGCGTACACAGATTCATTATCAGGGTGACGAGGTGATTCGACTTCAATTCGATGGCCAGGGCGGTCTTCGTGCTGACGAGTTTGTCTCCAAAACGCATGCGGATCTCGTGGCACATTTGAAGAACGACGGATTCCGCCTTCCGACGAGCGATGAATGGGAATACCTGTGTGGTGGAGGGATTACCACACTATTTCGCTGGGGAGATCATGTCCCTTGTGATCGCTACCCAACAGATATCAGTCGTGAAGAAATCGAATGGCGGACGGAATGGGTGCGGTCCAGCGGTAAGCTGGAACGTCCGGCCGGCGGATTCACTTCTGACTGGGACTATCATCGAATCCCCAACTCGCTCGGTCTGTTAATTGCGCAGAATCCGTATCAATCAGAACTCGTAAACGAACCGGGCGTACTTCGAGGTGGCGATGGTGGTTGTTCGATTTGTGGTGGCATCGGCTATTTTGCAGGCTGGTTGCCGCTGGCCACTGCTTATTTTGAAAAGGACTTTTGTCAACTTCCCGAAAATGAATCCATTGATCCCCAGTTCATGTTTGTCCGTCGCGTCTTACCCCTGGGATAGTTAACGACCCGCAGAAGACGGAACGTTCGCGAATCACATG
>CAXBSB010000154.1:0-19410 GCA_963977965.1 uncultured Schlesneria sp. | reverse complement strand
ACCCCAGCGCCTTCACGCCGATGCGTGAAGGGATTCTGAAAGATGCCGAATTGTTCCGCGAACAGCAGCGCAATGCGGAACCAATCCACCTGCAGGCCGTCCTGGACATTGCTGACCGCGCGTGGCGCAGACATCTGACGGAAACCGAACGAAATCAGCTCAGCAGCCTGTACCAGCAGCTCCGCAGTGAAGGACTGGACCACGAAGCATCCATCCGCAAACTGCTGGTGCGAGTCTTTGTGTCGCCCGCCTTCCTGTTTCGCACCGAACAGGTGCAGACCGGAACCAGACCAGCATCCGTCTCGGCCCCCGAACTGGCCTCACGACTCAGCTACTTCCTGTGGTCATCACTGCCCGATCAGACGCTCAGACAGGTCGCCGACTCTGATACCCTGCGGCAGGATGATGAACTGCGAGCACAGCTGACACGCATGCGTGCCGATCCACGAATTCGCCGCATGGCCATCGAATTCGGCTGCCAGTGGCTGCACATCCGCGACTTCGATCAGCTGGATGAAAAAAGCACCGAGGCGTATCCGGAATTCGCAGAACTGCGCGGTGATATGTATGAAGAGTCCATCCTGTTCCTGGAGGATCTGCTGCGCAATGATCGCTCCATACTCAGCCTGCTGGACGCGGATCACACATGGGTGAATGCTCGCCTTGCAAAGTTCTACGGACTGGAAGGAGTTGAAGGGGATCATTTCCGTCGCATCGATGGACTTCGTGGCAACGCCCGCGGGGGTATCCTTGCCATGGCCAGCACACTTGCAAAGCAGTCAGGAGCCTCCCGCACCAGCCCCATCCTCCGCGGTAACTGGGTATCTGAATTCCTGCTGGGAGACCGTCTGCCGAAACCTCCGAAAGGAGTTCCTGTGCTGCCGGAATCCGCCCCCGCCAATGTCACCGAACGACAGCTCATCGAACTCCACAGCTCCGATCCTGCCTGTGCTCGATGCCACCAGCGGATCGACCCCTTCGGCTTCGCGCTAGAGAACTTCGACGCCGTCGGCCTGTGGCGCACCGAAGACGATTACCAAGTAAAGGACGAGCAGGGCAAACCCGTGAAAGGTGCGGCCGTTCAGTGGACGATCGATCCTTCCGGAAAACTGTTCCGCGGTCCTGCGTTTACCGTCCGCCCAATATTGTCACTTCCTTTCAACAACTGAGTTCCGATTGAGGAATGCTGGATGCCGTCGTCGGGATCGGTTACTGCCTGGATCGCAGGTTTGAAAGCAGGCGAGGCGACAGCCGCCGAACCCTTATGGAACCGATATTTTTCCAGGTTGGTCGGACTGGCGCGTCGCAAACTGGCGTCGACGTCACAGAGGTTGGCTGACGACGAAGATATTGCATTGAGTGCCTTCAAGAGCCTGTGTCAGGGTGCGGCCAGCGGTCGATTTCCAGAACTGACGGATCGAGACAACCTGTGGCCACTGCTGGTTGTTTTAACGGCTCGCAAATCAGTCGATTTGTTGAGATCCGAAGGACGGAGTAAACGAGGGGGCAACTGGAAATCGGTCTCTGAAGAATTTGAACAAATCGCCAGTCAGGAACCGACACCGGAATTTGCCGTCTTGATGAATGATTATTGTGACTGGTTGCTGGCTCAGTTGGACCCTGGTCCTCGCGAGGTTGCTGTGTTGAAACTGGATGGATGCACGAATCAGGAAGCCGCATCCCGCCTGGGATGCGGAATCCGTACGATTGAGCGGCGTCTGGAATTGATCCGGCGCGTCTGGGCGGAAGCTGTCGAACGCGAAGAATCTCTTTCAACATCGCGAGAAATTGCACGCTGACCCCTTTTGCCACGGGCTGCTAATACAGAAACGCGGACATTAGACGAGGAGTTGTTTGTGTCGACGCTGCTGCCGAACTCACCGCCGAACAGCGCGACACCCGATTCCGCTTTGCCACATGTCAGTGAATGTGATCCGCGAGACGACATTCGCTGGACTGCAGACAATCTCAAGCAGATTGATGCCGTTTGCGAGCAGTTCGAAGCCGCGTGGAAGGCGGGGACTCCGCTCGAAATTCGACAGTTACTGCAGCAGTCAAAATCCGGAATGGAAACGCTGCTGTTCCGTGAATTGCTGGCAATCGATGTGGAATATCGCCAGCGTCAGGGGCAGGGGCAGTCCCTCACAGTCACCGATTTGCTCCGTTCGTTTCCCGAATATGCAAATATTGTCCGACTCGTTTGCTCGCAGACATTGCCAGTAGTCAGTGACGACACGATACCGGAAATGCTGGCAAAGCATCCTCGGTACGAAGTGACAGGCCGACTGGGGATGGGAGGGATGGGGACGGTCTTTGCGGGTCGGCATATGGTGCTGGGGCGCGATGTCGCGATTAAAGTGATCCGGAATGAATATCTCGCATCGCCAGCAGCCCGCGAAAGATTTCTGCGAGAAGCACAGACAGCAGCCCGATTGCAGCATCCGAATGTCGTAACCGTCTATGATGCAGAGGCAACTGATGCGGGGCAGTTCCTGGTGATGGAAGCGGTCTCAGGTGCGGACCTTGCCCGCACCGTGGATGAAAATGGCCCTCTTCCATGGGAAGCGGCCTGCGATGCCATTCAGCAGGCTGCTGCTGGACTGGAAGCGGCACGCCAGATTGGTCTGGTCCACCGCGACTTGTCACCGCGTAACCTGATGTTGTCGGATGATGGCACAGTCAAGCTGCTTGATTTCGGACTGGCCTCGCTCTCAGCGGGTGTCAGCGACCCTTCGTTGATTCCGGGAATGCTGGTTGGCAGCGTTCCGTTTATGGCCCCTGAACAGGCAAGCGATCCTTCGGCCAGCGATGTTCGGTCTGATCTGTACGGTCTGGGTTGTGTGATGTTTTTCCTGCTGACCGGGAAGCCACCTTATGCAGGGGGAACTCTGCCCGAGGTGCTGGAAGCCCATCGTCGTCATCCGATACCAGATGTCTGCGAATTCAGCTCAGAGATCCCGACCGCAGTGGCATTGATCGTCAGTCGATTGCTGGCAAAAGCACCAGCCGAACGTTATCAGACCCCATCAGAACTGGCCGAAGACCTGGATCGTGCTATCAAGGGCGAGTCACCACTCCCCACGATCAAAACTCCAGAGCCAGTTGTTCCTGTCAACTTAGCAAAGTTTCCTCGCAAATCCGGGCGACTATTTCTGGTAATGATCGGGATTCTCCTGATCGCCACTGCTTTCGCTTTTGGATTTCGCCAACTGGGCGGAAAAGGTGGTCAACCGACGGTTGACGATTCAGCATTCGTCCAAGGTCGCAGCCTGCTTGATCAGCGTCAGGAACGCCAGGTTCGGCTGGCGATCCTCAAATTCCAAGACGTGATCGCTCGCCAGCCAAAGCACGCTCGCGCCTATGCTGCACTGGCTGAATCCTACAACTTGCTGGGTGACTACGGGTGGGAACCCGCCATGACCGTGTTCCCGAAAGCGATTGCGGCTGCGCATCGATCACTGGAACTGGAACCGGATCTCGCAGAGGGCTGTCTGGCGCTGGCTTTCGCTGCGGCGACTTACACGTGCGACTGGGATGAAGCCGACCGGCAGTATCGTCGAGCATTAGAGATTGCCCCCAATCTTCCCTCCGCACATCACTGGTACGCCTGGTACCTGTTGCAGCGGCGGCGATTTGATGAGGCTCTCGTCGAAATCCAGCGAGCTCATGAATTGGCACCCGAAAACCTGATCATCCTGAGTAACGTTGGCAAGATTCTTTATTTCGGCCGCAAGTATCCTGCGGCGGTTGAACGCCATCGGGCAGCACTGGAGCTTGATCAGGATTTTCAAAAGGGACATATGGATCTGGGATACACGCTGATCGAATTGAATCGGATCGACGAAGCGTTGTCGGAATTCGATCGTGCGGTCGGAATCTCATCTCACGACCTCGATGTGAAAGCTGCCCGTGCGTATGCCCTCGCCCGGCAAGGAAACAAGGAAGCAGCTCAGGAACTGCTGAAGACACTTCAGGCAGAGGCCGAACGAGTTGGATTGTTTGTCGAAATGGCCCACATCTACACGGCACTCGGCGATTCTGATCAGGCGATCCGCTGGCTGGAAAAAGCGTTTGCCAGGAAGTCTCCCGGGCGTGCCGACGTCCGCGTCGATCCACGTCTGGACCCGCTTCGTAAAGACTATCGCTTTGCGCCGTTGTTGAAGACGATCGGAATTGACGATTAGCGAGCACGTTCTTGATGCGTCGAACACCTCTGCTGATGTGGGTTTGAGGTTAGGGCATGATCGCTCGAACGTGCATTGCATCAACGACTTCCGTGTTGTCGACAATTTACTGAAGAGGATTCACGTGCGACCATTGTGAACGCCCACCGGTTTCTGGTCGTCGCCAGAATCGTCTTTGCGAATTTGCCAGTTTTCGCTACAACCCCGCCACCCCACTGGGGGAACTGGGAAGCCGTGTCTGTGTCTCGATCGCGCTTCCGTTGGAACTTGGGGATCTGCGGCAACGTTGCTGTGGAGGCCCTTGGGGAGTTTGCGATGCGGTTGGATACAGTGATTTTTGGAGGTGGAGCAGCGGGACTCTGGCTGCTCGATCGTCTCTCGCGCGATGGACACCATGTGGTCCTGCTGGAATCGAATGCGCTGGGAGCAGGTCAGACCGTCGCCTCACAAGGGATCATTCACGGCGGACTGAAGTACACACTCAGCGGACTTCTCACTCGATCTGCCATCAGCATCCGTGAAATGCCATTGCTGTGGCGAGATGCCTTGCTAGGACGAATCACTCCCAATCTGACACGGACGCGATTGCGTTCGGAATGCTGTTACTTGTGGCAAACCGATTCCTTCACCTCTCGCGTTGGAATGCTGGGAGCCCGGATTGGCTTGCAGGTGAAATCAGAAGCCATTGATGCGGAAGAACGTCCCGCGGCACTGGCAAATGTGTTCGGGACAGTGGCCAGACTCCCGGAACAGGTCATCTGTCCAGCGAGTTTCCTTGCGGATCTTGCCGACCAGTACCGTGACCGAATCTTGAAAATCGACGTTGCAACGGGACTGAAGTTCCGGCTGGGAAGTCCTGGTGAGGTCGAATCGCTGATCCTGAAATCGCCGACCGATGGTGCTGAACTGGAGCTGCGTCCGCGTCAGGTCGTGTTTACCGCAGGTGCCGGAAATGCGAAGTTGCGGGAAATGGTTGGTCTCAGTGCCGATGTGATGCAGCGTCGCCCGTTGCACATGGTTCTGGCTCGTGGCGCACTTCCAGAGTTGCATGGCCATTGTGTGGACGGTGCCCGGACGCGTGTCACGATCACATCGGACATCGACAACGATGGGCGGACGGTCTATCAGATTGGTGGTCAACTGGCCGAAGATGGAACCCGGCTGGAACCTCAAGCTCTGGCAGAGCTGGCTCGCTCGGAACTGGCGTCGGTATTGCCAAATCTTGATCTGGCGGATGTGGAATGGTCGACGTATCGCGTTGATCGGGCGGAAGGAGCAACCGCAAACGGAGCTCGACCTGATTCCATACAGGTTCTTTGTGCGGGAAACGTCACAACGGGCTGGCCAACAAAACTGGTCCTGGCTCCAATTCTGGCTCAAGAGATCGCCAGCCGGGCGAGTTCTCCCTATATCTCAACCGCATTCGATCCGAGTCCGATTGCAGGCTGGCCACGGCCTGAGGTTGCTGCCCTTCCCTGGCAGGAACAGAATAGAGTCTGGTGGAGACTTCCCCAGTACCAGTCGACACCGATCCGTCGCGCTGCGTAGACTGTCTCCTCGGCAGATGCTGCAGGACAGAGACTTTATTTCAGAGATGTGAAGCCATGGCCAACTCGCGCTCAGTCAGTCGACTATTTGTTTTTTCAATGGCATGCCTGACATATTCCTTTGCATTCTCGGCCGAGCCGATTTTTGTTGCCGGGACTAAACCGGTCATGCTGCAGGAGACGGGAGCTGGCGAAGGCCCCGCATGGCATCCAGAACTGGGTCTGCTGACCAGTGGTGAGGGGAATATCAATCGGCGCGACAAGTCGGGCAAGTCGACAGTCTTTCGCCGCGATGCCGGTTCGAACGGGTTAATGTTTGATCGTCAGGGCCGACTGGTCGTCTGTGAAGCATCAAGGCGTCGGGTGACTCGGCAGGAACCCGATGGAACAATCACTGTTCTGGCTGCATCGTACGAAGGCAAGAAGTTTAACCAGCCCAATGACCTGACCATGGATTCGCGCAACCGGATCTATTTCTCGGATCCACGTTACGGTGATCGTTCTGACATGGAGATCATCGATGCCGCCGGACGGAAGGTCGAAGGGGTCTATCGGATCGATCTGGATGGCAAAGTCACACGGATCATCACTCACGAAGTGGATCGACCGAACGGGCTTGTTGTCACTTCAGACGACAAGTATCTGTTCGTTGCGGACAACAATAACAACACGGCGAATGGCGCCCGCAAGCTTTGGCGATTTGATCTTCAAGCAGACGGTGCCGTGAATTTCGCCAGCCAGAAACTGATCCACGACTGGAAGACAACACGCGGTCCTGACGGAATGAAACTCGATGCTGCTGGCCGACTGTATGTCGCGGGGGGATTGAACAAACCGCATCCTCCGTTCGAGACGGCCGATCCCGCCACCGCTGGCATCTACGTTTTCTCACCCACCGGTGATCTTCTGGAGTTCGTTCCGATCCCGCGTGATGAAACGACGAATTGTGCATTCGGCGGCGATGATCTGAAGACACTGTTTGTGACTGCCGGAGGCACCTTGTGGAGTCTTCAAGCGACCACGCCGGGCCGACCGGTCTGGCCGACGTTGAAAGTATCGCAGTAACAATGGTGCGGTACGTTCAGCATTCTCATGAGCAGCTATCAACGAACACATTTCCTGCCGGATATTGTAATCATCAAAAAGCATCAAAAAGAAAGAGAACCGCATGAAGCCGGTCAGCAACGAAACCGTTCTGAAACAGTTGAATTGGCGTTATGCGACGAAGAAGTTTGACCCTTCCCGTCGGATTTCCGAGGAAGACTGGTCAACACTTGAGCAGTCACTCGTCCTGACACCATCGTCGTTCGGGTTGCAACCCTGGCGGTTCATCGTGATTACCGACCCGGAAATCAAATCACAGTTGAAGCCGATATCGTGGGGCCAGCACCAGGTGACAGACGGGTCACACGTGGTTGTTTTTGCGATTCGCAAGAACCTGCCCGAGAGTCACATCGACAAGTTTGTGGCTCGAACGGCTGAGGTCCGCGGGGCGACCCTTGAGGCTCTCGCCGGGTTTCGAAAGATGATGGTGGGGGCATTGCATGGCGGCAAAATGGACCTGGATCACTGGGCGGCCCTTCAGGTTTACATCGCCCTTGGTCAATTCATGGCGACAGCGGCAATGATGGGGATCGACACCTGTCCGATGGAAGGGATCGAACCGGCAAAATACGACGCCCTGCTGGGACTGCCGGAACAGGGATACGCCACATCCGTTGCTTGTGTCGCCGGATACCGAGCAGGCGATGACAAGTATGCAGTACTTCCCAAAGTCCGCTTCAATGCGGACGACGTCATTGTTCGAATCGGGAAGTAGTACGCTGCCGTTCCAGGAACAGCACCCATCGTACGAATAAGCCACTCGTACGATGGGCCCCTTGAATGTTATCCACGCATTGTCAGCATGTAGCTCGATTCGAGTTCTTCGTCTTCGAGCGACATGATTGCTTCAACGATTTCGGTCGCGTATTTGGCCAACTCTTCTGCATTCGCTGGTGCAGGGCGCAATCGCGGCTTTTCGGGCAACAGTGTGGGACTGCTTTGGACTCGCAGCGTTTCGAAGTCGTAGACACCAAACACAACCTGCGGACCTTCATCGGAATAAAGTTTGAGTTCGCGCTGCAGTTCCAGGGCCGAGACTGCCGCATTGACATAAGCAGTGATGCCGACCAGCAATGAGCGATACATCGTTTTGTTGGGGATCGCAGTTCCCACATACTTATCCAAAGCATGTGATGCCCCACGAACGGCGATCTGTATCTGATCGACCAGAGATCGAAGCGGGAATGTGCAGGCAATGTTGACGTAAGCATCGGGTGACAGGTGTGTATCGACTGCCGCCGTAACCGCTCCACACTTCGAATGGCCCAGAACGACAATCAGCTTCAGGCTGTCTTTCATATGCCGCAGCGCAAAGTGCAACGAGCCAAGACACTCTGACCCAAGTACGTTTCCGGCGATCCGCAGCACAAACAGGTCATTGAATGACTGATCGAAAACGGCTTCCGTCGGCACGCGGGCGTCAGAACATCCCAGGACAACTGCAAACGGCTTCTGAGCTGGCATCGCTCCGGGAAACAATGGCAATCCAGATGTCATCGGGCTGATCGGAATCACGATCGGCTCACCCGCATCTCCACCCAGCGTCCGTTCCTGCATCCGGCCGACCAGATTCTTCAGGCGATCATTCCCTTGAATCAAAGCATCCAATGCCGCCTTGGCATCAGGGATCTGGCGGGCAGTGACCGGCGCAAACGGGTCGTAACGATAGATGACATCCATAAAAGGATCTCCCTCGGATTAACGTGAATCGAAACGCAACCTGCGGCCGCCATGACCGCTCGTTGTCAACCGGTTCCCAGCCCCCGGTCATAGGCTTCCAGGTCTCGCATGTAAACTGCGAGCGTGGATTGCAAGGTCTCACGTCCAATCTGCCAGCGCGGAGATTCGTCGGTGTATCGGTGACAATGCTCGACAAGCAATCGATGCAGAAACTTGAACAAGTGACGCGGCACTCTCAGTCGAGCCAGCGTGCTGACCAGCTCAGGTTCCGTAATCGCATCTTCGAACCAGGATCCTAGTTTCGATGCGGCATTCTGCTGATGTGGATTACTCGCTCGAATTCGATCGTTTGCCAGGTCGTAGAGGGATTCACCGGTCCATTCGAGCGACCGGATCAGGTTCTGCTTGTCCAGCCGAGATCGTTCATAGAACTCTTTGTCTTCTTTGGCGAGATAGAAGCTGACTTCCACAGGCAGCAGCAACTTGAAGCCCAGTCCCGCCAGTTTCAGGAACTTGTTGTCGAACATCGGCCACAGCAGGGCCTTCATCCGTTCCGGCGACCCATTGACCAGATGCGGTTCGTCGACGCGGTCAACAAGGATCGTTACCGAGTCGAATCCCAGGGTCTTGAGGATCGCCAGCAGTTTCCCAAGTAATTCGTATCGATCGTCACTTCGTTCACGTGAGGGAGTTGGCTGACCAGACAGATCGACCGATTCGAAACCAGAGAGTACGGTTCGCAACGGATTAATCTGTCGATCAAGAACTCGGACTTGCCGTTTCACTTTCCAGGCAAGCCAGGTCAACCAGCCTTGTTGCCACAGGTAGGGAGCCCAAGCCAGCAAAAGAACCAGCCAGACCCAGAGATGGCCGAATTGTGGCAGGTAGCCCAGTTGTGCCAGCAGGCCAAACAATCCCAGCGAAACTCCACCACCAATTGCGAGATCACGCCATGTCTTCCAGTTGGAAAAGCGAAGCTTGCGGCGCAGACTCGTCCAGCGATGCTGAACGCTGACATGCGTGCTTCGGTCGTAGAACGCAGCCAGCAACAACAGATCGCGCTTCTGCGTTCGCGACAGGTTTTGCAGTTTTTCACCGCGGACTTCGAACGGCTTGGGGTCGCCCGTCGTCCGTTCGTCGAGCATGTCATCGACCAGGCGTGTCACTGCGAGTGACAGGATGCAGTCGATATGATCCCACAGGCGCCACTTGGACAACGTTCGTTCGGGCGTTGCACCGGGCCACGACATTTTTTCACTGAAGCAATCCAGAAACGGATTGAAATCGTCGTACTCGATAATGAACACGCGATTCTCGGGATGTTCCCGGTTGTAGTTCGCGGTGTGATCGACAATCTGCAACCGTAGCGCTGTCTTGCCGCTCCCTTTTTCGCCGAAGACGACCGCTGTCGAAGGGGTACCGGGGTCGCCAAAAATCTTGTCCCAGGCCGGGTGAAAAGTTCCGCGAGCACAGAACTGCTGAAACAACGGATCGGTCTGTGCATCTTCCTGGCTGAATGGATTCTGCTTCAGGCCATGGTGTTCAAGAAACTGCTGGACTTTCATCGCGTCATCAACTTTCGGAATCTTATCGGGAACAGAGGAGGCTGAGCCCACCGATCCTCTCGTCAAATTTTCACAAACTCTACGCGCGCCGCCGCTGAACGTCTACAGACCGAGACTGATTCGTCACCCGGAACAGATAGGCAATTGCTGGTTCGTTTGTCAGTCTTGGTTGACAATTCGGAATCGACCCGCGCTACTTGCGGATCGACTGGTTGATGTGAAATCGAGGAGACAGCGTTCATGGGGCGGATTCTGCTGGCGTTTCGTGCTTTTTTCGGCGTGCTGTTCAATGGAGAAACCGCATCGCGAGTGACGCGGTCATTGACAGGGATTGAGGCACCCACCGATCCAACACCTGCACCTGTTGCTCCAGCGCCGCCTCGCGTCGAGGAACGACCACGGCCTGAACCGCGTCGTCCTGCTCAAAGCGAAGCGATCACGCTGCTGGCAACCCTGCAACGCGAAGCTCGGCTGGTCGACTTCCTCAAGGAGGATTTGTCAGGCTATTCGGACGATCAGGTCGGCGCCGCCGTCCGGGCCATTCACCAGGATGCCGGCAAAGTACTGGACCGACTGTTCGGAATCAAAGCTGTTGTGAACGAGGCCGAAGGAGTTGCAGTGGACGTTCCTGCCGGATTTGATTCGTCACGTTATCGGCTGACAGGCAAGGTTGTCGGCGAAGCGCCGTTCAAGGGAACATTGCAACATCACGGTTGGGAAGCCACTCGCTGCGAACTGCCGCAATTCACAGGTGGTGAATCGGCAGCAAAGACGATTGCCCCGGCCGAAGTCGAGGTTCGCTGAATCATTGCCACGCTAGAGCGAATTCCGTTTAAGTGTGGCGTCCCGCGGGCATCAAACTGCAGTGTCTAACCCATTTTTCGACGCGACACGGAAGTGCGACACGCACTAATCAGGTTAATTAGAACTCACTTCAGCAACGAATCTGCGACAAATTTGTTAGTTTCTGGAAAGTCAAAATAGTTGAGGTGATGGACCTGATCATTTTTTCCAAAATCCTTGATACGTGACTTTTCGATCGTCAGCTTCTGGCTGAGGCTCGTCATGGAATTTGTGTCGACGACGAGATCGTTCGGTCCCTTGAATAGCTGATTTGTCCCGGCATCCGCCAACCGCAGCAGTGGTTTTCTCAAAGCTTTCCAGAACTGCCAGCCGATCGCTTCCGTTTCAAAATTTGAGCTGACAAAAAAGTACTGTTGTAAGCGAGGTGCATCGATCACGAATTCGCGAAGACGAATCAATTCTTCGTTGTTTCCAACGGCCGATTGTCCAGCCAATCCTGGAACGAGTGACATGCCCGCGTCAATCAGTGGTGTCTTCGAAACGGTGGACGACAGCAAACTGACGAGTCGCATCATCGCTTTACACGCCGTTAGCAAGGGCGTTGCGAACGGAACCAGAGTCGCGCCCGCACCCGCAGTCGTGCCAATTGCCGTGGCGATATTCGACATGACGTCAATAACGTCCTTGATGCGATCCGGCGCAGCGAGGCTCGTTCCAGCCAATGGTGATCCGACAAACACGATTTTCCGATTCCGTGACGGAATCTCATCAAAACACTCAGCCCACCAGCGTGCAACCAATCCTCCTCGGCTGTGGCAGACAATGTCGATATCAGCGTCGCAACCTCGCAGGAATCGGGCGAGATCAAGTGCGTTCAACATGGGTGAAACGGAAAGTGTCGGGTGTCCAAATGCGAGAAATTCGTCGTAATGGTTCGCGGCAGACTTAAGAAACGCTTTTCCTGACTCGTTTATGAAACCATTAACCATATTCTCCGCATTGCTGAACGTTCCGTGGATCAACAACAGAAATCGCTGGGCTTTATTCGCGGTGAAACTTCCACCGATCTTCAGCGTCTCTTTGTCAACGCGAAACAATCCTTTGTTCGGTGTCAGGAAATCGTCGACGCCTGTCAGAAACGATGTGATCTGATTGGGTTTTAGCTCCTCGAGTTTGAACGAATCGACAACTTCCCCGGAGGTTTCAAGGCCGCGCCGCATTCCTGCTCGCATTGTGGTTTTCGCACCGGGCAAGTTGAAGCTGTCAATTTCTTCGTCAAGAGACCATCTCAACATTCCGTCCACAATACGCAGCGTCGCTTGCGAAAACGCCAAATCATCTGCTCGACTTTTGCGTGCCGCTCTCAATTGTGCGACAGACTGCTCGTCCTTGCCAAGTTTTCCAGCTGCGTGACAACCAAGTTTCTTCAGATCTGACTCACTTCTCGACGCAGCCTTCTTCAGAAAGGATTTCAATTCATCTCGATGTGCCATGTCGGCATGGGCACTCTCTGATTCAATTTTTTTTTCACGGCAAGAGTCCTCGAATGGGAAGCGGGGTGACTTGATGCGCACGCGCCAACTTGACATCAATCAGCGAATCAAATTCGTCTGAATTTCGGAGATTTCGGACACCTTCATCAACGGCGTCCTCGAAACTTCGCTCCATGGTCATCCAGACACTTTCGACCGGTACTAACTCACCTGAACGGATTCGGTGAACAACTTCGTTGTATCCACCATCGCCTGCGAGCAACCATGATTTTTGCTGGTCAACCTGGGCAATCTGTTGTCCCGAGTGATCGAGATGACCTTCAGCAATTTCAAACTTGGCATGGGCGTTTTCACTGCGCCAATATCCAGGAAATGCATGTCCGTCAAGAAGGAATATGACTGCATAGACCCCTACTTTTTCCAGACATGCTGCGTACAGCAATGCAAGATCAATACACGTCCCGTCGCGATCTCGGGCGATCTGTGATGGTGATCGTAGCCGCTGTGCATCGCGGGCAAACGTCGGTGGTGGATTTGAATAGGAAAATCGAAAATCAAATGTTAATGCGTTCCAAATGGCTTGTGCCTGACGATCGACAATCTCCCATGCGGCTTCCCGTGGCTTTGTGCCAGGTACCTGCTGGTATCCATCAAACGCGGAGTGTCCGTTGCCGGTAGCACCAATCAAATAACGACGTCCCTTTCCCACGACTCGAGCGATCAGGGAATCGCCCGGAAAGATGAACGATGGCAGCCACTGACGGCTTTCGTCGGTATCTGTCCATTCGTGAGCAGGTGGAATCGTTACTTCGTGCGAATCGGAGTAAAACATCTTCCCTTGATGAGTGATCGTGACATTCAGACTCGAACGTACGTCGTCCCAAAGGCCTCCATCTCGTAACCACAGCAACGGCAAACGAACGCGATTACCCAAATCCGTGAGATCCTCTGTCAGGCTGATTTCGGCTTCGTACCTCGGGCGTTCGCTACCAACCTGAAGCTCGACCTGAACATGCAGATGATCGATTCGCTGGTCGCAGTTTTTCGTGATTCTGAATTTGTTAAACAAAGACTCGCGATTATGCAACAACGAGTAATTCAGACGATCCCGTGGCCTGACTTCGACCGAAACAACACTTCGGATGTCATCGGATTCAAATGGCTTTTGTCGCAAGACCGAAAGTCCATCAAGAAGTCTTTTTGCCTTGACGTGGACTTCGTCGCCATGACCATCGGAAAACACGGGTATCGCGTGCCACAAGACGATCCCACTACCACGGATATCACCCTCATACCCACGCTGGAGTGACAGGGCTGCAATAAACGCCGCTTGACTGTCACCGTCACTCATCGAATACAGTCGATAGAAATCTGACACAAACATTTCCGCCAAACGATCATCAATCTTATCCTGGAAGCCTATTGAAGCCTCTGCCCCGGCAGCAACTGTTCGAGCGGCGATCCGACTAGCCGAATACTGAGCATTGTAAACAACGACGCTCGGCGGGGAGTTGGAAATTGCATTTACGAGTTGATCGACATTCACTGCAACGGGGTCACCGGTCTTACTGGACAACATCAGGCCGTCGAGTCGATGTGGATCGAAAGGGATATCCAGCAGTTCAGCTCCCTGATGAGTATCCACACCGATATAGTGGAGTATGCGGGGCTTTATTTTCTTCAGACTCTCTCCCAACTCAGCAAATGTGGGATTGTGGAGCTCCCCAAAAACAAATTCAGTCGCAGAACCGAACTGTGAATTTTTCAATTTCAGTGACGGCAGTTGTCGCTCTCGGGAGACGTCGTAAATGTCACCGAGTCTTCCTGGCATGCTGCAAACCGTCAACACTTGATTCGTCGGGGAAGGTTTGTCTGTAGACGAACGATTACTGGCAACGGAACGCTCCAAGTGCCTGAGGACAATTGTGGACTTTGTACGTCTGACTGATTGGATCGCGCCGGAAATCAGGAATTCCCAAGGCATCGTCCGCGCCGCCCAGTTAACGGATTCCTCGGTGTATAAGACGCTGACTTCGATGACATCTGCGTTTGCGAGTCTCGTTAAATCTTCCTTTTTGACACCCAGATCAATTAGCGTGTCACGACACCGCTGGAAGAGTAACTGTGATGCGCTTTCGGCATCTCTCCATCGCCTGCGAGTCTGGACAACGTAGCTCCAGTCATGTTGGACGTTACCCCATGAGGGATTTACCGTTAGACCGATCGAACAATCTTTCGACAGTCGTATTTCAACATCAGACCGCTGAGTTGTGGTTTTCGTGGGCTTTGCTGCACGTCGCGCCATTTCAATCTCCACCAGATAGAAGATGGTAGCGATTGTGCCCGACGATACATACTGGATGCAATGCCTTTTAAGCACTATTAAACAAAACGGGCGATTGAGATGCCTTTCTTACACGTCAATTCACGGCTCCAATGAGTCGAATTCCTCCTGGGTCGGCGTTTCTACGGCGGGATCCTCGATCTTCTTGCCGGTCAGGCTTTCCAGATAGAACTTGACCAGCGGACGAATCGGGGAAGTTGGTTGAGTTTCCATGATGGATTGCAGGGACGCCTTGGCACCTGCGACGTCGCCCTGCTCCAGTTGAATCTGGGCGATCTGAAACTTCAAACCTGCCGTTTCCGCTCGGAAGCGTCCAACCATTTCATCGGCGGCGGCGACGTGAGTAAACGGATACTGCTCCGATCCCATCCAGCCGGGGCTCAATGTCACAAATGGAAGGCTTTGTAGCAGACGTTGAGTCCCCCCCGAAACGGCTTCGTCCAGTTGTTCGGTCCATAGTTGCTGTGCCACAGCGTAGTTCGCGTTGACCAGAACGGATGTTGCCATCGCATCACGCCAGCCGGGAATGTTCCGCTGCGACGAAACTTGTTCCAGCGTATTCAATCCATCCTGAATCCGTCCCGCTTCTATCAGCCATGTTCCCAGTGCGTTTTTTGCGAGCGGATTTTCTTCGACATAGATCGGTTCTTCTTCCAGAGTTCGAATTGCCAGCAGGACGGCACCTGCCTGATAAGCGGTTGCCGCCGTCTGGAATCGGTCAGCCCCTCCCTGTAACTGCTGCTGGACATGAGATTCAATCTTGGACAGCGTTTCTTCCAGCGACAGCTCTGCATTAACCAGTTGTGTCCGCTGGTTTCGATCTGCCTCGGATGATTTGGCTGTGATCGGTCCGCGAATACGTTTGATGTGCTTGATGGCGTCGAGTGCCAGATCGCCACGCTGGTTTCGTTCGAACATCGCAAACAAGTCACCGCGGGCGAGCGAATCATCGGGCGACAACAGCGCCGCCTGCTGAAGTGCCGCCAGAGTTTCGTTGTACCGAATCGAACTGAACCAGCGCCCCCCTGCCTGGGTCATCACGTTGCTTTCGATTCGATCCAGGATCTGATAGGCGAGGCCGAGCATTCGGTAGCCGTCTGATGAGTTCGAATCATCTCGCAAACCTTCGGTTGCACTGCGGACTGCCAGCAAGGCACAGGCCGAGCGAATCTGAGGCGAGATGTTTCCGGACGCTCCCGAAAGCTGAAGGTAATGTGCGGCTAACTGGATTCCGGCCGGGTAACGCGGCCGTCTTAGTGAGAAAAGACTGTCTGACAGTGTCGCACCCCTGGCACATTCTCGTACCGTCTCTTCTGCCTTTGTCGCCGTCTGGTAAGCCAGTTTCACGAAATCGATGCGACGCCCAGCGATGTACTCGTTCGCTGCTGGCTGGTTCGAAACGTGATAGAAGACAGCTGCTGACGCGGTCAGGTCCGTCAGTGCCCAATCGCTGCTATTCGAAAGAAGGTCTCCGAATGAAATATAGTCTGGTGCCGGAATTGGTCCGCTGAGGCGCGGAATCGTATGCGTCAACTGGTACTTCGCAAACGTGGCTTTCCAGATATCGGGTTCACCACTGCCGACCATCGTCCGCTTTTGTTGCATGGCCCGTCGAGTTCGATCGTGCAGTCCAATCAGATCACGCTCACCTGATCCCGCAAACAGCGAAGCTCGCGTATCGATGAATGACTTCTGCCCAGTCCATATCAAAAGATCTCCCTGCCGCGCCACAAAATGGAACGGGCGATCATCCAGCATGCGCGGCTTTCCATCCTCCGTGACGATCTGGTGGTATGAGTCCATCTGAACCTGCAGGTTCTCATGAAAGCCCATCCCTGTGCGTCGACCAGCAGGTCCTTCGATGCGACCGCTGATGACCAGCCATGCCAGCACGAAATAACACAGCACGGTGACCGCACGTCCGCCGCGAGAAAACAGCAGTTCACGCCATTGAATGGAATAGACTTGTCCGAAGCGATGGCGATACCACGCCTGTGCGTTCAACGTGCAAACAACGCAATTCACAATGCTCGCAGCGGACAGTTCATGTGTCGCTATTCCACCCAGCAGATTGAAAACCAATACCGCAATCACGTGACCCGGATGCAGTCTCTCTCGGTTCAGAATTAACGAGACAATGGTCGCGACGAATAGAACGATGGCAGCAATTGAACCATGATTGATCGAGGTCCAGAATCCCGGAAACGTGATTGGAAAGAACGCTAATTCAACAGGCCCCGGTTTCGGGAAAACCTGACGCAGGGCTGGATAATCCATCGCAAACAATCGGACCGGCGACAGCCATGTTTCCCACAAACAGGGGTGGATCACACAGACGGCAAACGCAGCAAGAGCGACTCGCCACGCTAAAGCCCTGCGACTCGCCGCGTCTTCACCTCTCCTCAAGGTTTCGCCGAGAGCAAACGACATCAGCAGCATCCAGCCAAGAAAGGCTCGAATGTCGAACTGTGCCCAGATCCAGATCACGGCAACAGTCATCCAAAGGAATCTGGGCTGTCGAGATTCTTCCGCCTCCAACGTGAGCCACAGAACAGCAGCGATTCCGACCAACGTGATCAATTCCGGCTGGACTGTAAAACAGGGATAGCAGACCAACAGCGCCAGTCCCGCGCAGACGGAACCCCACCAACTGCGAATCTCGCGATGATAAGTATTGGCGAGCAGGCCAAACGCGACGGCCGCAAGGACCGCCTGAAGAATTGACAACCCGATCCCACCAGCAAAGGAATAGATCCCTGCCGCGACCAGATCGAACATCCACGAAAGATTCACCCAGCGTCGGTCAGATGCCGTATAGGAAAATACATCGTTGGCGGCGGGCAGGAACCCGTGTGACGCCATGTACTGTCCAGACTTGAGATGAACCAGAGTTCGAGTGTCAGTGATGGGTGCGAAACCGAAAAGCAATGCCAGTCCCACGATGGCCCAGCGGATGACAAAGTCACCTCGAATCGCTTCATCTTCGACCAGCTCGGGCGTGAGCGGTTCCCACTCCGGCAAACCTTCGGATGGGTTTTCCGATTGTTCGGCCGATGCGGAATTTGCGGGGTCTGATGCGGACGGCTGGTCTTGAGCAGGAGTCCCGTCGTTCGGCGGAAGTTGATCATCGTCGGCCGGATCAGGAGAGGTTGTCACGTTCGGGCTCGCAGTTTGAAGGCATGTACTTGGGATGCGAGCCTCATCCTACGACCCGCGATTCAGAATGGTCAACCGACGATCCACACCCAGGCCACTTCCAGAGAGATTCTGGCGACCAAGTTGTTGAAAGGTCTGGTTTTACGTACTTTTCGCCAGGGTTCAGAAACGGGCTCATAGGAAGAGCTCCTTTGCGAAGCCTTGCCCCGAATCCCGGCCACAAGTGCGCCGTGCCTTTTGGGACCGAACTGAGAGTCGACCTGCAGACCAGATGGTTTTGGTCGATTCGCACTCCGTGCCCCGCATCGCACGAAGCGTCCTACGCGAGGTCTCTGACTTTCGTTGGAATCTGCCAGACAAAGAAAAAAACCGCCGCGATCTGCCCGTGAGATCGCGGCGGCCGAGGACTTGCGACAGAGCCTCGGTTTAGGTGCGCGGTAGACCGAGCAATTCTTCTTCTTCTTCCTGGATGATGATTCGTGGAGTAATCATCAGCATCAGGCTTTCCGTTTCACGACCAACCCCTGTGTTCTTGAACAGGCGGCTGACGTATGGAATCTTGTTCAGAATGGGCACACCGGACATGTTTCGGCCTTCCTTCAGGCGTTTGATTCCACCGAGCAGAATCGTTCCACCGTCTGGAACACTGACGGTCGTCAGCACGGTAACTTGTTCCACAACGGGCTGTTGAACGGTAATTGTCTGACCACCACCGTTGTTACCGTTCTGGTTTCCGTTCTGGTTTCCACCGTTCTGGTTTCCGCCGTTCTGGTTGTTTCCACCGATACCGAACTGCTGGCCACCAAACTGCTGCTGGCCACCGCCACCGCCGCCACCAAACTGACCACCACCGAATCCGCCCTGGCCACCTTGTTGTTGCTGGCCTTGCTGACCCTGCTGGTTCGCTCCACCACCACCCACGAATGAGAAGGTGAAGACGTCGGTAATCGAGTTAAACTGTGGGTTGACCGACAACCGGACGAACCGGCGATCTGACGAAACCACTGCTGTCACTGAGAGGGTAATCCCTTCGTTTACGGTTGTGATGACTGGCTGGAAACCGGTGGAGTTGAAACCGACGGTTGGCACCAGACTGGTCACGAACGGACGACGTTTAGTGTCTGCAACCGTTCCCGTCTGACCATTGAACACGGTCACCTTCGGAGCAAACATCAGGTTGTTACGTTGATCACCCTGAGCTGCCTGAATGAAGAAGAACGCTTCAATGTCACTCAGGATTGCCAGTCCCATTTCCATCCCTGCCTGAGGGTTGTAGCTGCCAAATGTCGGCACACCGACTGCGAACGAACCCTGGCTGAATGGTATCGACAAATCACGTGTAAATGACGTCGAGTTCCTCATACCGACAATCGATGGATTGCTGGGGTTGTTGTAGAGGTTCAATGATGGTCCGGCACCAAACAAGCCTGCCGCAGCTGCTTGCTGTTGCTGCCCTTGCTGCTGCTGTTGCTGACCCTGCTGCTGTTGCTGCTGCTGCTGACCCTGCTGTTGCTGTTGGGCTCCCGTCAGGCC
>CAXBSB010000153.1:0-19454 GCA_963977965.1 uncultured Schlesneria sp. | reverse complement strand
TTCGAGTCGCGCCATCAGCCGCTGGGCGCTAGCCCACGGTTCGAATCGTCGCAAACGGTATCGACTACGGCGCGAAGCGAGCACATTACAAAAGTAGGGTGGTACCACCTCGCTTTGAGCGCCGGCCCACATCAGCAAATGTTGAGAAATTACGGACCGGCCAACGATCGGTATCCAGACACGCGTCCGCGTTGCGGATGCTTACGGACTGCCAAACGCTTGATGGATCGAACGAAGCATCGACTGTTCCAGCGCTTCATCACGGCCTTTGGAAACCCAGCCTGAAGGGGTAGCCTGCCCGACGACGGCGTTCAGGTCTCGCTGCAACAGGCTGTCATCCAGGAACGTGGCTGCCCCTTGCAGGTTTGCGGCCTGGGCAACGTCTTCCAGTTCCTTGTGAGCTTCCACTCCAACCAGGTATCCACCCTGAACCGGGGTGATGCTGACATAGGCTTTGCGCCGGATCGACTGCAACGTGCTTTCCATGCGATTGGCGTATCCCACCGAATCGCGATGCCAGGGTTCGAGGACGTTTGCACCGGTCTTGTAACGAGTTTCGAGAACTCCGCCGAGTTTGTTCTCACGTTCGATTTCAAACAGGTATTCGTGAACAACATCAACCGTCCGTTCCCAGGCAACTTCGTGGTTGTTCGCTCGTACGAAGACCGGATTCGAAACGGGTGCCGAGTAGCCCGACATGGTAGCGCATCCACTCGACGTGGCAACAATCATTGCCACGATCAGCATCATCCCATTGATGTGCGGTCGGTGAATCACGCTTGTCAAATTCCTTGTAGTTTTGAGGTTCTTCGACGGAGTTGACTGTCCACCGAGGAAGGAGCGTAATGTGACAGCCAATTCAATTTCACTCAAGATCGGTTCGGTTGCAATGCAAGTACAATATACAAAACGATTTGCGTCTCGAATGCGGCGCAATGCTGTCTGCGAAGTTCTGGTCCGCAGAGGAATTTCGAACGTCAGTGACGCCTCAATGGCCCGCCGGCTGATTTCTAGAAAACCAGGACAGTCCCGGATATTGATATGCTTCATCGCGGAGGTGATTTCAAAACCCGGGGCCTGTGCAACCTATGATGACGAATGATGCACTCTTGCGGCGATGTGTCGGTATGGCATTGGCCGGGATTCATCGAGAATTCCCGTGCTTCTTTCCTGTGGTGATCGACGCACCGACAAACTTCACACGGCCGCGTGACTGGACGCCTGCTTTCTACGGCTGCTACGACTGGCACTCGGCCGTTCACAGCCATTGGTTACTGATCCGCTGGCTGTCGATCACTCCCGCCGACGATCCAATGGCTGGAACTGTCCGCTCTGCACTCGCTGCCAGCTTTACGCCGGAGAATCTGGCAGGTGAATATCGATTCCTGAGTCATCCGCAGCGAGCCTCATTCGAACGACCTTACGGCCTGGCCTGGCTGCTGCAACTGACGGCGGAACTCCGCAACTGGACCGACCCCATTTCCAAAACCTGGCTGACCGACCTTCAGCCTCTTGAACAACTTGCCGTTCATCGCTTTCACGAATGGTTGCCTCGACTACCCGCCCCGGTACGAACCGGGGAACACAACCAGACTGCGTTTGCACTCGGGTTACTGTCGGACTGGGCTCGTGTCGCCAACGATCTCAGTACAAGGGAACTCGTTCAAAGCGTAGCGAACCGTTGCTACGCAACGGACCGCAATCTCCCTCTATTTCAGGAACCGTCGGGGCACGACTTTCTGTCACCAGCCCTGGCAACGGCGGATTTGATGAGGCGAGTGCTGAGTCCTGATGATTTCAGCGCCTGGTTGTCGGTGGCGATTCCGGGCTTTCCAGTCGAAACGGCATTGCGACCGATGCCCGCACCGACAGATTTGCGAGACGGAAAAGTCGCTCATTTTGCGGGCCTCTATTTCAGTCGAGCGTGGATGCTCAAAGGCATCGCTCACGGCTTGCCAGCAAACGACTCGCGTCGTCCAGGCCTTTTGAATCTCGCTCAGGAGCATCTTCAGGCAGGGCTGCCGATGCTACAAAGTGATGAATACTCCGTCACCCATTGGGTTGGTACATACGCGATGTATGCGCTGACCATGTCGAACAATTCTCAACCGGATGCCGCATGACTTGATTTCAACTCAGTCATCGATCTTGTGAAAGAACGGTTCGTCCGGTTGCTTCTTGTGGCAAACCGTACACTTTGTAATGGTTCCAGCGTATCCCTGATGCTGAACGGCCTGAACGTTGTCTGCTGCGGTCGTCGCCGGGCCAGTGGCATGTTGCGGACCATGGCAAGCCGAACAGTGAACTCCACCGTGTCCTCGGGAGTCCTTAAAGAGCTTTCCTGGCTCTTCGAACTGAAAATTCGGTTTGCGTTTCTGGTGACAACTGCCGCAAGTCGGTTCATCAACCCACGGTCGCCGTACGGGGTTGGCCACTGCAGACATGTCTCCGTGACAACTGACACAGGCGATCCCCTTGGAGAAGTGAACGTCGCGCTGACAGTTTGTGGCTGTTCCCGGGTGGCAGGCGTAGCACGTGTTTCCAATTCCGGCCACGGCACCCATGCGCGATGCGTGTGATCCATGCATCGCGTGGGACATGCTTTTCACGCCTTTCACACCCGTAGTCCCCAGCGCGGGGTCGGCGTGGCATCCGGCACACAGGACGGGTTTACTCGCTTCGAGCTTAGTGTTGTGTAATTTGTCGTGCTTGCGAAGGATGTCGGTGGCGACACTGATTCCTTTCGTGTTATGGCACAGATTACAGTTGATTTCCCATGAAACCGGAATAACGGCCGAAGTCGTGGCGACTTGCAGCTTATTAACCAGCACATCAATTTTGGAGAGCTGAAAGGCATTCAGTTGTTTCTTGTCGTCCAGAGGCGTGACAGGTATTCCGATCGCTGCCCAGTCATTGTTCCCCGTTGGCTTCATGTATCCCGCGAGCGTACTTCCGGTTAGTCCCACGTTTGCCGGAATGTTGACTCCGAACAGGGGCTTGGAATAAGTCCAGAAATTCGTCTTGTTCGAAGAGATGGTATTGCCAGGGATTGAATACCTGACACTGAGACCTGACGTGACAATTCGAGGGTCTTCTCCGCTGCGATCAATGACCTGAGCCCGGAGTGTGTTGAAGGGCGGCAGTATTCACATCTCAGAAAAGTCCTGATTCATGCAGTGCATTCCCAGGTCATTGTATCCCAGAACCACGTACTGGTTCGTTACTGACGTGACCGCTTCCTTCGGAGGTGGTGCTCCTTTGAGTTTGGACTGCGGTTGAAGCGCGATCAGCACTGCGACGAGAAGCATCCAGCAACAACCGCCTGCAATCATCACTCGATGAACGGTCTGTTTCCTTTCAGCCATGATACCCCCTCAAGTGCCCAAAAAGGTGCAGATGCAGACAATGAAATTGCTAGTGTGTGTCGCACTTCCGTGTCGCGTCGAAACATGGGTTAGCCGCTGCAGTTTGATGCCCGCGGGACGCCACACTGAAACGGAATGCGCTCTAAAGTTTCGAAGCGTCCGTCGGATGGGCGAACCAATTCGTCACCAGATAGCGAATTAATACGATGAAGCCGCTGGTCCCACCGACGAGAGCTTGAAGAATCAGACTTCCCGAACCTGGATCGAGATAAGCAAGAGTCTGGACCATGATCCGCTCCGCAAACGTGAAGTACCGATGTCGTTACCAACTTTGACACGGAAAATGCATGTCTCATGAAATTGATGAATGCACATCGCGGACCAGACGAGGGGAAATCCGTGCCCGACTTTTGTGGATTACGTAACATTCGGCAAAATAATCACTTACAATTTATCCAAGCTGTGCCCGCCAGACGGATCGTTGGGGAAGAGCATGGTGCGCCAGTGACCAGCGCTGGTCACTTCGTGACAAGTAGACCAGTATATCCACAATTGTTCGGGGTGGAGTAACAACGTGTCATTCCTACTGTTTCGCAGTCCATTTCGCCTTTTCCTGACTGTGCTGGGGGTGATTTTCCTGGCCGAGTTCCTGGTCATGCTCATCTTGCCCTACCTTGTCCATGAGAGAGCAGGAGATTGGCACCGCGGCGCTATTGATGCGGTCTTACTGCTTGCCTTCTCCAGTCCTCCGTTATGGCTGCTGATCATTGAGCCGCTGCGTGACGCCGCACTATTTGAACGACGTCGTGCGCAGTCGATCCTGGAAAATGCGGGTCAAGGAATACTGACAATCGATTCCCATCAAAATCTGCAATCGATGAATCGGTCAGCAGAAGCTTTGTTTGGGATGATGTCCGCGGAGTGGATCGGAAAGCCGATTACGAAGTTGCTCCCCGATTGGACGTCTGACCACTGTCAGCGCCGCAAGATCGAAACTGTGATCCGTTCGCGTGAATCACGACAGATCCCTGTTGCGATCACCATCAGTCCGTTGAACCCAGGCCACAACGACGGGTGCATCCTGATGATTCGAGATTTGACAGAGCAACGAAAGGCCGAGCAGCGAAAACTTGACGCTACAGTGATGAGGGCCGAGCAACTGGCAATCGTCGCGCGGATTGCATCCAGCGTGGCTCACGAAATCCGAAATCCTCTGACATCTCTGAAAATGCTGATCCAGACCAATCGCGAGGAAGCGCTAAAGCGCGGGATGCCGGTCGAGGATCTTGTTTTGATTGAACAGGAAATCGGACGCATGGAAGGGTCGCTTCAAGAATTCCTGAACCTCGCACGACCGAATCCACCTCGACCGGAGCGCATTTGCTTGAGCGACCTTGTCCATCGTACTTTTCGTCTCATCGAACCTCGAGCTCGCCAGCAACACGTTGCCCTGCAATTCACGGCATCATGCACGATGACCACTTTGAATGCCGATCAAGATCATCTGCAACAGCTTTTCCTGAATCTGGCAATCAACGCGCTTGACGCCATGCCATCGGGCGGCGAATTATCAATCACACTGTCGCAACCGGGCGACACCAATTCCGATTACGAACTGAAGTTTTCAGACACGGGATGTGGCATACCAGAAGAACTTCTCAGTCAGATGTTTGAGGCCTTTGTGACAAGTAAACCGACAGGGACGGGACTCGGACTCGTCGTCAGCCGTCGACTGGTGGAAGAGCAAGGAGGAACGATTTCGGCGGCGAACCGTCCCGAAGGTGGTGCCGTCTTCACGATCCGCCTCGCCCAGAATCCCGTCAAGGTCGGTACTGGTTCGTCCCCCAACCTGGTGAGTCTGCCATGATCCGACTGCTTGTTATTGATGATGAGCCAGGAATTCAGCATTCCTTCCGTAGAGCATTCGCCAGTCCAGATTTCCAGGTGGAAACTGCGGGACGTGCAGAAGCCGGCGCGGAGTTGATGCGAACCTGGCTGCCGGATGTGGTCGTTATGGATGTGAACCTTCCCGACGCCACGGGTCTGCAGGTGCTTCCGAAACTCAAGACGATTGATGCGCGAGTTCCTGTGATCATCATTACCGGCCATGGAACGACCGACACTGCGATTGAAGCAATGAAACAGGGGGCGTTTGACTACGTTCTGAAGCCTCTGGAGCTTGATACGATTCGCCAGATTGTCCAACGGGCGGCAGCCGTTGGGCAGCGAATGCGGATGCCAATGGAACTGGATGACGGAACCAATCCAGCGTCGCAAATCAATGCCAATTGCGAAACCATCCTGGGGCGTTGCCATGCCATGCAGGAAGTCTACAAGATGATCGGACGCGTTGCTGCGACCGATGTTGCGGTGCTGATCCAGGGAGAGAGCGGCACGGGTAAGGAACTGGTCGCTCGGGCGATTTATCAACACAGTTTGCGTGCCCGGTTACCGTATCTTGCCATCAATTGCGCAGCGATTCCCGAATCGCTATTGGAAAGTGAACTGTTCGGGCACGAAAAGGGTTCCTTTACGGATGCTGACCGGACTCGCATCGGTAAGTTCGAACAGAGCCATGGTGGGACACTGTTTCTCGATGAAGTTGGTGACATGTCTCCTTCGATGCAGGCCAAGATCCTGCGAGTCCTTCAGGAAGGAAAGCTGGAACGCGTCGGAGGAACGCAGACGATCACGGTCGATGTTCGTGTGATCACCGCCACGCACTACGATCTCAAGCACAGGGTCAACGAGGGATTGTTCCGCCATGACCTTTACTACCGACTGGGTGTTTTAACGATCGAATTACCGCCACTCCGTGAACGTGGCGGCGATTTACCAATACTTGCCCAGCATCTGGTCGAACGCTATTGCCACGAACTTCACCGGGATATTCGCATCATTGCCCCCGAAGCCATGGAATTGCTGGCAAAGTACTCCTGGCCAGGCAACATCCGCGAATTGCAAAGCGTCATAAAACAGTCACTCCTGAAAGCATCAGGGTATGTGCTGCTGCCGGAATTCCTGCCTGATGGGATACGGAATCGAGTCGTTACGCACCGCCCGATGACGGATACGGTCGAAAGTCTATTTGAAGATCTGGACGCATTTCTTGCGGAAAGAATTGCCGCCGGTTCAACGACGATTTACGAAGAATGCCTGCAGGCCCTGGAAAAGCGACTTTTCACGGCGGTTCTGAAACAGACTCATGGCAATTTGTCACAAGCGTCGCGGCTATTGGGAATCCATCGCAGAACTCTGCGCGGGAAACTCCACGGCTTTGGACTGGCAACGCCAGCTGATGAAAACGGCGGAGATTGATCCCGCGCTGCCCGGTGCTGGTCAATTGCGCACCGCATTTCAGGACCTTCACAGCCAGATCGGCGTTCGAATCGATGCGACATATCTCATTGATATAAAACACGTTGCGAATTTCTTCAGGTATTTTTAAGTTTTGGCGCGCGGCGTGCGTAACCCCAGATCATGCGACGCAATCGCTCTTGCCGGGGTGTCCCGCAAAGTGATGACAAGCGTTTCATCGTTGACTGCTCGAGTGTTCGAGGCAGTTACTGTCGCGGCAGTAGTTCTTACCAACGATGGTTCATGGCAGTCAGGTGGAGGTTTGGCATGACACGATTTGTAGTTCGAGGATTGGCATTGGCACTCGCCGTATCGGCCATCGGGGTTGGCTATGTCGAAGCCAGTGCGCCGGGTGGAAAGTCCACCAGCAAAGTTTCGACGAAGACGGTGACTGAGGCCGAAACCGAAGCATCACTGAGGGGTGCTGGTTCGCAAGCCAGCGCTAAAGGGCACGCGGAAAGTAAGGTCATTACGGTCACGAACACGGTAACCAATACCACAACTGTCAATTCGTGCCTGTCGATTACCGTCAAAGGATTGGCGAATCTTGAAGGCCAGGTTGTCACATTCAATCTGGGAACCACAGCACTCGGAACAGGGACGGTCAAAAGCGGTCGCGCATCTCTGAAGCTGTCGTCAAAGACGGCAACTGTCCCGACTGTAAACCAGGGTGACACCATCACGGTCGTCGACCCTGACGGGATCACCACAGATCTGTCAGGAGCCTTCGGCGCAATACAAACCGAAACCGAAACGTCCGGTAAGTAATCTTTCGATACTTGGCGAAAAGCAGGAGCGGCATGCAATACCGCTCCTGCGTTTCCTTACTGATCCGACTTCTGACATCCATTTTACGAACTCCGAACGAAGGACGATTCATGACACGCCAGATTGCCAGTCGCCGGGGATTCACGATGATTGAGTTACTCGTCGTCATCGCCATCATTGCGATGCTGCTAGGTCTTCTTCTGCCAGCCGTTCAACAGGTTCGTGAGGCGGCTCGTCGTGCAGAATGCCGTAATCATCTGAAACAGATTGGCCTGGCATTACACAACTATCATGAGACTCACAGCAGTTTCCCGATCGGCAATGTTCCGGGAACAAACTTCACCTGGCAGAGCATGATCCTGCCACAACTGGATCAGTCGACGCTCTACTCAATGATTAACTTCAATGCTGCCGGGACCTGTTTCGATTGGAAATCGTCACTGGCTCCCGATGTGGACCCCGGAAATGTTCTCGTAAAGTCATACGTGTGCCCGAGTGATCCGAACGCTGGCCTGCGTACTGTTACTGCCTCTGGAATTTACCGCCCTACGAATTTCCTTGGCGTCAGCGGCACAACGTCCGTCGACTTTGACGGCGCACTCTTCAGCGGAAGCCGCACCTCGCTTCGTGATTTTACGGATGGAACATCAACAACCTTACTCGTCGGCGAACGCGGCGTCCCGGCCACGCTTGATCACGGTTGGCCTATTTGTGCCTGGGGTGTCAGCGGTGATGGTGACACAGATAACGTCCTCAGCACTCTTTATGGCTTGCATCGTGGAGTTTCAGACAGTTTCCACAACATGCATTTCTGGAGCTACCATCAGAATTCTGCCCATTTTCTTTTCGCCGACGGGTCCGTGAAATCACTCAACTACAGCCTTGATGACCACGTCTTGAAATCATTGTCGACGCGGGCCGATGGCGAAATCGTTTCACTCGAATGAGTGCCATTCAGACGGATTCGTCCGCAGGTAACTCGTGAACAAGGATCTTGCGAATCAATGAGAGCTTTCGCTCGACAGTCCGTGTTGTACGTCCACATTTGACAGCAATCTCTTCGTTAGTGAATCCTTCCATCTTCCATTCCGCCAACTGTACAAGTTCTTCATTGCCGAGCGCAGCCATCCATCTCTTGTACTGATCGGCGACCTCGGCCGCGAATTCCGGTGTCGGTTCACGACTGATGATCGCGTCGATGGCTGGTCCCGCACCGTCGTCGGTGTGCGTTTGACGAAACTCCCCCCCGCGCTTCAGACGATTCTGATCTCGATTCAAGTGCATCACTTTGTGAATGGTGATACTGACCAGTAATCTCCACAGGCCGTTGCGGTCGGTCAATTGTGTAAAACGCTGGTTTTCTACCCCGCGACAGAAACTGGCAAAAGCACTCAGCGCAACATCCTCAGCATCAGCAATCGTATGCCGATTGGAACGCATGCGCGACTGTGCGAGCTTGACGAGTTTTTGAAAAAAGATGTCCCATAGTTTTTCAGCGGCTTGGTCGTGCCCTGCTTCGAGGTGCCTGAGCCATCGCGTGATTGACGTGTTACTGGAAACCATCCCAACTTCCTGATTTCGGGAGCTTGAAGTCCGATATTCGACAGCATAGTGTCGACAAATGGTGGACGCTACGCTTCCGTCGCACTTCAGCAGACAACTTGCTGATGTCGGATACCGGCAGCAGAAAGGCATGAAATATCGCAGGGAACCTGTGGTTTGGCATGTCTGCTACACAGGGCACGATGAGACTGGACAGGTAGAGAACTGCGTTCGGACGGTTTCGGCTGTGAACGCAAATCATCTGGTGGCAGGGTGATTCATGGGAGTTGAAGATTCAACGTCGCCCGATATTGCGCGTCGCGTGGATGCACGATGCGACGAATTTGAACGTGCGCTTGCAGTGGGCGGATCACCGGTAATCGAGGACTACCTGGCGAATGCCGCGCCTGACGAACGCAGATCGTTGCTGGAAGAATTGCTGTGGCTGGAAGTTGATTTCCGTATCGCACACGGTGAACAACCGAAGGTTGCCGACTATTCCGACCGCTTTCCGGAGATTCCATCCAGCCGACTGGCATTAATCGTATCGGGGCTCACGGCCGAGGACGCTTGGATCGGCAGAAAGCTGCATGTCTATCAGTGCGTCTCACTGATCGGTTCTGGGGCGATGGGACGGGTTTACCTCGCCTTGCATCACGACCTTCAGCGTCATTGTGCCATCAAAATCCTCTCACCGCGGCGCGGGGTGTGTGATGCCGATTACGTCGCTCGTTTTCACTGCGAAGGGCAGGCTGCGGCCGCATTGATTCACCCGAATATCGTGACGTTGCACGCCGTCGGACAAATCGACGAAACTCACTTTCTGGAGATGGAATATGTCGCAGGGCGATCCCTGCAACGCCTGATTCAAGACGAAGGACCACTGCCTGCAGATCAGGCATTGCAACTGGCAGCGATGGTCGCCGAAGGACTTGCGGCAGCACATCGCGCGGGGATTGTCCATCGGGATGTCAAACCAGACAACATCATGGTGACTCGTTCAGGTATTGCGAAAGTAGGCGATTTTGGCCTGGCACGAATGATGTCGGTCGAGGGAGCCCACATGACAAATACCATCTGTGGGACTCCCAATTACATGGCACCCGAGTTATTGCGAGGGGAAGTCGCAACACCCGCCAGCGATGTCTATGCACTCGGTTTATGTCTGTTTCAAATGCTGATCGGACAGCTTCCCTGGGTCGGAAAGAATCTGACAGAACTAATGCTGAGTGGACGTACCGAACAGGTACCGAATGTTCGAGAACTTCGGCCAGACCTCAGTAACGAGCTGGCTGACTGTGTTGCTCGAATGACGTCACCGGTTCCTGATGAGCGCCCCGTCGATGCCGGGGCTGCTGCTGCCTTGCTGCGAGCCGTGCTTGGCCAGGAGCGAGATCTGGAATCGTTGTTCATCGAGGCTTTCGCCAACGAAACAACCGTCACCTGGGTCCGCTCAGGGAGCCAATATCGGATCACTCGCCGTTTGCCCGGAGGTCGAAGACAGACGGTGATCGTAGAAACAACGGACCACGAATTGTCCGACCGGCTGCTCATCCTCTATTCGATCTGTTGCCCGGCTGTTCCAGAATACTTCGAGCAGGCGCTGCGACAGAACAGTGTCATTATGCATGCCAGCCTGGCCATCCGAGACGTGGAAGGTCAGTCAATGTTCGTTGTCATCAATGCCTATCCCCGATCAACGGTTGGCGCTGAAGAAATTCGCAGGAGCGCTCTGGAGATTGCTGCTGAGGCGGATCATGTCGAAGCCCTGCTGACCCACTCAGATCGACACTGAATTCGTGCCCATCCCGCAGATTTCCAGTTCGGCGATGTCGGGTCATTATTCATTTCGGGCATCTCGAACGAAAGAGCCTGATCTTTGGTCAGGTGGCATCCAGCGATCACGTACGGATCGAGTGTGTCGATCGGTTTCACCGAAGGAGATTCGAGATGGGTTGGCTGAAAACTCTGCAAGAGATGATTTCCAGCGACAAATCAGCCGGAATCACCCCAATGGACTGTCCGGTCTGTCGAGGAACGCCACTCAGGCAGACGCGACTCGGCGACTTTGGAAATGTCACGCTTGATATCTGTCCAACATGCCATGGCGTCTGGTTCGAAGTCGGTGAACTCGATCGACTTGACGGAAGCCCCTGGGCCAATGTCGAAGAACACCACTTTCATGAAACAGAAGGGGACCATCCCGAGGCGGACTGCCCCAAATGTGCAGTCCTCCTGACACCGCTGTCTCCAGCAGACATGCCGGACGTGATTGTGGATCGATGTTCCCAATGCCACGGATTCTGGCTAGACCATGGAGAATTGGATCGCATGAAAGAAGTCGCTCAGAATCTGGATGCATCTGCAGCACCCGTTTCTGGGGATCAGAAGCCAGCGGGCTGGTCTGACCTGCGGTGGAACATTTATCGTTTGAAAGCAACCCGCGATTGATCTGCCCATCATTTGTCAGGGCGTATACTTGACGCCAATCCGGCGTTGCGTAATTGTTCGTAGATTGATGCATGAACTCACCTTGCTGGCGGGCCCTCCACTTGGAAGAGCGTTCACCTACAACTTTCAGCACCAGTTTCGCCGAGTCGGGCCGGGACCTGATTGCCGGTTGCGAATGGATTGTTGACGCGGCTGGTTGTCCGGGTGAGATCTTGCGGTCGCTGGAGGCCCTGCAGGCCGTCTGTGATCGTGTCATTCGCGAACTGGGTCTGCAGGTCGTTGGTGTTCCTCTCTGGCGACAGTTTCCCGAACCCGGAGGCGTCACGGGGCTGTTCCTGTTATCGGAATCGCATCTCGCCTGTCATACCTGGCCTGAGCATGGCATCGCGACATTCAACCTGTTTTGCTGCCATCGTCGCCGAGAGTGGCCCTGGAAAAGTCGGCTGAAGGAAATGCTCGCGGCGTCATCGGTCGATATGCAGATGGTGGAACGCGGGCATGTGACCCGTTCTTTGCTGCCAGCGACCTCGTCATCCGGGGACCTGCCATGAAACAGCGAACCGGCAGTTGTCCGGCATGTGGTGCCCCCGTCGTCTTCAAGCTCAGTACCGCCCTGGTGACGATCTGTGAATCATGTCATTCCGTCGTTGCCCGAGGTGACAAGCGACTGGAGGACCATGGTCGAGTCTCTGATCTTGTAGAAACAGATTCGCCCGTCAAAGTTGGCATGAACGGGTCGTTCGAAAAAAAGAGCTTCCAGGTTGTCGGTCGAGTTCAGTATCAGCATCCAGCAGGAGGAGTATGGGACGAGTACTATCTGAAATTCCCCGGAGATAAAGTCCGCTGGCTGGCGGTCGCTCAAGGCAAGCTTTATCTGACGACCGAAAAGCGACCGAGTCAACAGACTCCATTGCCAGGAATTGATTCTCTGGAAGTCGGAGAACAGATTCAACTTCCTGACGGAAAGAACCTGGTAATCACCGAGACTGGAACTGCGACGGCGCGGTCGGCAGAAGGAGAGATTCCCTGGGTCTTTCGGCCAGACGTGGAACATCGTTTTGCCGATTTGAATGGAGAGGATCGAGCATTCGCTTCGATCGAAGAATCCGGGACCGAATCTGGACCGCGGTTTTTTCTTGGTCGGGAAGTCACCGTCGATGAACTGAAGCTGGCGGGTATCGCCCAGACGACCACGGTACCGCCCGCCCCCAATACACAAGCCTTACAGATCAATTGCCCCCAATGTGCCGGACCGCTGAACCTGCATGCTCCCGACGAGACAAAGCGTGTCTGCTGTCCGAATTGCCATTCATTACTCGATCGCAATCAAGGACGGTTGAAGTATCTGCAAACGTTGTCATTTAACGAGAAACTGCAGATCCCGCTGGGCACAGTCGGGACTTTGGATGGAGTGAAATACACGGTCATCGGTTTCATGAGTCGTTACGTAATTGAAGATGGCAAGAATTACCCCTGGACCGAATATTTGCTTTACAATCCGCAATCAGGATTCCGCTGGCTGATCTGCAACAAGAAGCACTGGAGTATCGCGGAATCAATTGCCACAGGAGCTACGCGAACGAAGAATCATGCCACGTACCAGCAAGCCTTATACAGACTTTATGATCGCGGAATGGCCTACGTAAAGTCAGTTGTTGGCGAATTCTACTGGAGAGTCAACGCTGGCGACGTTGCTCTCACCGAAGATTACATTGCGCCGCCATACATGTTGTCGTTTGAGAAGGCAACCACTGCGACAAGTAAGGAAATTGTAGTCTCGCATTCCAAGTATATCGACATCGACACGCTTGAGTCGGCATTTGGATTGAAAGACCTACCACGGCCGTGGGGAATCGGCACCATTCAGCCGCAAGCGCCGTTACCTGCTGACTTCTGGTGGATCCTCGTGTCCACAGTGACACTGCTCATCGTCATTTACAACGTGTACTCGATCGGTGCGAACCCGGAAGAGTCAAAGATTTTGATGAAGCACCTTGTCTTTGCCATGATGATCCTTGCCGTCTGGCCAGCGATTACACTCGTAACGCGAAGTAATTTTGAGAAGAACCGCTGGAGCAACAGCAATTACAGTCCCTACGACCAAGACGAGTGAGCCATGATCAACCTTTCACCACACGGCAGGTTGCTTTTGATGTATTGTGCAGGAGTAACTGCCTATTTCGTCGTCGCGTGCAGCAGCCACTGGCCTTCGCCGTTTGACGGTATCAGCAGACTCGGCGATCCATTTGCCAACAGTGGCTCGGGAAGTTTCAGCAGTTCAGGCGGTTCATCTTACAGCCGCAGTTCGGGTGGTTCGTGGGGAGGAGGAAAATAGTGTTTTCGATGACAGCTCTCATGGGTTTCCGGGTGCCTCTGGCTGAGGCAACTGCTGGTTCTGGCAGTGTTCAATTGCTGGTGATGCATCTGATCGCGGCCGTGGCATTTTCCATTGTCGGGATCGCGGTTCTGGGTATCTGCTTCTGGGGTATCAAGCGGATCCTTCCGTTCTCGGTAACGAAAGAGATCGAAGAGGATCAAAACGTCGCCTTGGCCATCATCATTGCCGCTGTGATTCTGGGACTCTCCCATATCATCGCTGCAGCAATTACCGGCTGATTGAACCCAGAACTGACCTTTACGTAGCGTTAGCAAGATTGACACATCCAGCGTGGCATCGACCAGCTATTCGTGATTGGGACGATCATTGGCAACCGTACGCGAAGATTCCATGAACCGGGCACCCCTGGTGCTGCTGTACCTGAACGTGCTGATTATCGCGACCTGTGGCCTGGTCTATGAACTGCTGGCAGGAACGTTAGCCAGTTATCTGCTGGGGGATTCCGTCACTCAGTTCTCACTGGTGATCGGCATTTATCTTTCCGCGATGGGAGTCGGTGCGTGGTTGTCCGGGTTCGTTGTTGACCGCGTCGCCCGATGCTTCATCGAAGTCGAACTGTGCGTGGCATTACTTGGTGGACTGTCGGCACCTCTTCTGTTTGCCACGTTCGCATGGGCGGGAGCCTTTCGTCTGGTTCTGTATTTTCTGGTCTTCGCGATTGGCACACTGGTTGGTTTGGAACTTCCCCTGCTGATGCGACTGTTGAAGGAACAGCTCGACTTCGAAGATCTCGTTTCCCGCGTTCTGACGTTCGACTACATCGGCGCACTGCTTGCTTCGCTGATGTTTCCCATGTTTCTGGTCCCTCACCTGGGACTGATTCGCACGTCGTTACTTTGCGGTCTGATCAACGCCGCAGTGGGACTGTGGGGGACATACCTGCTGCGTCCACTACTCGTGCAACGCGGCCTGGCAGGCCTGCGCGGTCGAGCCTGCCTGGTGATCGGCATCCTCACCGTCGCATTCATCAAAGCCGATTCGCTGACAATGCTGGCTGAGGAACGCGTTCTGGGTGACCCCATCATCCATGCGGAAAGCACGATGTATCAGCGGATCGTGCTGACCAGAAATGCCAAGGGGTTTCAGCTCTATCTCAACGGGCATCTGCAATTCAATTCGGTGGATGAATACCGCTACCACGAAGCACTCGTCCATCCTGTCCTGGCTCCCATGGCGTCACCTCGTCATGTCCTCGTTCTGGGTGGGGGTGATGGACTGGCAGTACGAGAGATCCTGAAATATCCCACGATTGAAACGATCACGCTGGTGGATATCGATCCCGGAATGACGTCGCTGGCAGATCGGTTTCCACCCCTCAAGGAACTCAGCCAGAACTCGCTGCGCGATCCACGAGTGACCGTGATTAATGAAGACGCGTTTGTCTGGACTGGTACAGCATCCGAAAAGAAGTTTGACGCCGCAATCATTGATTTTCCGGATCCAGGCAGCTTTGCCATCGGCAAGCTGTACACCCGACGCTTCTATGCGATGCTTCGTCAGCGTCTGGCCACGGATGCCCGGATCAGCGTTCAATGCACATCACCACTGGTTGCGCCCAAGTCTTATTGGTGTATTGTCGGTACGATGGAATCGGCAGGGTTTCACGTCCGTCCTTATCATGCTCCCGTTCCCTCGTTCGGAGAATGGGGCTTTGTTCTGGCATCAACGGGACCAATTCCAACAGAGATGCGTCTTCCGCCGCAAGTGTCCGCAAGTCTGAGATATCTGAATGATGAGATTGCTAACAACCTGTTTGATCTTCCGCCTGACCTGAAGCGAATTCCTGCGGACATCAATCAATTGAACAATCAGGCACTCGTGCACTACTACGATCAGGAATGGGGTTCCTGGCGATAAAACGATGCAAATCAATCGACGAGAACTGATCGCGCTGATGCTCGGCACCCCCGCACTGCTGGAGGGATGCGCACTGTCCTCACGCCTGCCTCCAGCGGGCGAACTGTTTGGTCAATCTGCATCAGTGGGACATCGACTGCGAGATGGGTTTCGGCCGCGGCCTTCAGAAGGGGCGTGGAAAGACGTCTCTGTTGTGATTGTGGGTGGCGGAGCGGCAGGACTGTCGGCGGCGTGGCGGCTAAAGCAGGGTGGGCTTGATGATTTCCAGGTTCTGGAGCTGGAACCCGCAGCAGGAGGAACCTCGCGATCGGGAAAATGTGAACTGACACCTTACCCATGGGGTGCTCACTATATTCCCGTGCCATTCGCGACCAACACGCGGCTGATCAACTTGCTTGACGAAATGGGCATCGTGGAATCGATCGCGCCCGACGGGTCGCCCGTCATTAGCGAGCAGTACCTGTGTCGTGAATCCGAAGAACGACTCTTCTTCCAAGGTTCATGGATCGAAGGCCTCTACCCAACCACAGGAGCGACCGAAGAGGATCTGGCGGAACTGGCGGCGTTTCGAAAGGAGGTTGATCGCTGGACGGAATGGCGAGATTCGCAAGGCCGACGCGCCTTCACAATTCCGACCCGTCTCGCATCCGATGATGCTGCCGTTCGGGAACTGGACGAGATTTCGATATCGCAGTGGCTGAAAGATCACGGATGGACATCGTCGCGGTTGCACTGGCTCGTCGATTACAGTTGCCGCGATGACTATGGACTCTCGGCCGAACGGACGAGTGCCTGGGCCGGACTCCTCTATTTTGCGGCCCGTCAATCTGGCCCGGGAGCCGATCACCAGCCATTGATCACCTGGCCTGAAGGCAATGGTCGAGTGATCCAGTACCTGGCCAGCCTGGCAGGTCAGCGATTGAAAACCAACGTGGCGGTATCTCAAATCAGCCCGGCCGATGATGGCTCGGCCGAGGTGATCTGGTTCAACACACAGACGAACGAGGTTGGCGGATTGCGGGCAAAGCATGTGGTGTTTGCGGCCCCGCAGTTCATGGCTCCACGTCTGATTACGGGGTTCTCAGAAAGGACAGGACGCGGTGCCAGCGAATTCCGGTATGGATCATGGCTCGTCGCCAACCTTCACTTGAAGAGCCGCCCGCGTGAAGGATCATTTCCGATGAGTTGGGACAATGTCATTCACGACAGTCGATCCCTCGGTTATGTCGTCGCAACCCACCAGTCGGGGCAGGATCAGGGTCCGACCGTTTTAACCTGGTACTATCCGTACAGCGACGATGAGCCACGTGGTGTGAGAGACCGACTGCTGCGTGCCACGTGGGCGGATCTGGCTGACGTCGCTCTGACCGATCTGGAGCGAGCTCATCCCGAGATCCGGCAATTGACGACGCGGCTGGACCTTTTTCTCTGGGGACATGCCATGATCAGTCCTCGACTTGGCTTCTTCACATGCAACCAGCGCCGACAGGCCGTTCAGCCGGATGGACCAATCCACTTTGCTCATACAGACCTGAGTGGCATCGCGCTGTTTGAAGAGGCGTTCGATCATGGATGTCGTGCCGCAGATGAGATCCTGGAACTGCGGACATGAACCTTGCCCCATCACATCCGCTCCCCTGGTTATTCTCTGCAAGAACCGATCTGCTGACCTTTGTTGGGAGCGCAGGTCTGGCGATTGCATTACTGATTGCCGGGAGCTGGACGGGGTGGATCGAGCAGGATACCCCCGACTGGCTGTGGATCATGACGGTGGTCCTGATTGATGTCGCGCACGTCTATGCGACTTGCTTTCGAACGTATTTCGACCTGAACGAGTTCTATCGCCGGGTCTGGCTCTATTCGCTGGTACCGCTGCTGTCATTCGTGATCGCTGCTGCGATCTATTCCGAAGGCCATATGCTCTTCTGGCGGTCGTTGGCTTACCTGGCCGTTTTCCATTTCGTACGTCAGCAATACGGCTGGGTTGCTCTTTACCGAACAAAAGGAAACGAGACCGACAATACAGGAAAAGTCATTGATTCTGCTGCGATCTATCTGGCGACGATCTACCCGCTCGTGTTCTGGCACTGCCATCCGCGCAACTTCGCTTGGTTCGTCAACACTGACTTTGCGCGACTGCCCGAGATCGCAGAGCGGATTCTGGCTCCGCTTTACTGGGTTTCGTTGACGCTTTATTTCGGACGATCCCTGTATCGCGGATTCCGGAAGCAGGAATGGAATCCCGGCAAGGACATCGTCGTGCTGACGACGGCGGTCTGCTGGTATATCGGCATTGTGACGTTCGATTCCGACTATGCGTTCACCGTAACGAATGTGATCATTCACGGCATACCGTACATGGTGCTCGTCGGCTGGTATCGTGAGAAGCAGGGGGCTCCTCAAAATCGATGGCGCGGAATCCTGTTGTTTGTCGGCCTGCTGTGGCTCCTGGCGTTTGTGGAAGAGCTGTTCTGGGACTGTGGAATCTGGCACGAGCGCGGCTGGCTGTTTGGTCGTGCATGGGACATCGGCGACAACGATCAGTGGCTGGTCCCGCTGCTGGCGGTTCCCCAGATCACACACTACATCCTGGACAGCTTTATCTGGCGCCGACGTTCAAATCCTGATTTCGCTTCGGCAATCCAGGCGCAGGTGATATATTGACATCCTCCGCTGTACGACTGTCCTACGCAGACTTGCGCATTGAACCCTGAAAGGAAACAAAATGGCATCGCCATACGTCACACTACAGCCAAGTGAACAGGTCCTGATCTCTGCCGCCGCAACGATCTACGCGGGCTATCTCGCTACTGGCAAGGTGGCCGACGGTGAAGAGAACGCCTGGATGGACAAAGCAATCAAAGCAGCGTTTCGAATCGCGACTGTTGTGGATGCTTCCGTTGTTGCTGACAAGGAAATGGGCTGAGTGGTGACCTTTGCTGGTCCCAAACTATCCCAACGCTAATGAACATCGGGTTTCGTGGTATCGGGAATCGACACGCCAAACGTCGCAAGCAGCCGATCTCGCTGCTGTACGAGATTGAAGGCGGCGTACGTCCGGAACGAACGTAACTCATTGAGTCTACTGGCAACGGGTATCGGTGCTCCCTTTGGCGGTGACTTCAGCTTCTCGCAATCTTTTTTCTGCCGCGCTGAAACGTATCCAGCGCGGCATCTCACTGTGCCAGCCTATCGTTTGCTGGTCAGCATCGTTCACAAGTTGCTCCATTGCCAGCGAGTTGCCGAGTTCGCGGAACAGTACCGCATGTGGATGAACTCACTCGAACGAGGTCGCCGCGAATGATGTCATTGATGACTCACTCTGGTATTTCTATTTGCACCCTCAGGTTCGGTGTGGGAACGATGCCACGATCGCGTTTAACACAATTTGCATTGGCAGTATTCCACTGACTGGTGTCGGGTTCGTTTATGAATCAGGCATTTACGTCTAACGAAACCGCGTTCAATTTCAAGTTCCAAAACGGAGTGCTGACTTCGACTTTGTCGCCCAGCCAAAAGGGGCAAAGACTCCCTTAAGATCAAATGAACCAACGATGAAGAAAAAAACGTGGGCGATCTCGTTCGATGAAGACCCCGAGGAAATTGTATCGTCGGGCAGCAACCGCCGACTCCTGATGGGGTTGTTGCTTGGGGGAGGCGGTCTGACTATTGCATTTCTTGCGTGGGTACTGCTGCCAGTCAGACCGGCTGACGAT
>CAXBSB010000152.1:0-19523 GCA_963977965.1 uncultured Schlesneria sp. | reverse complement strand
ACTTCATCAGGCGCTGCGACAGACCGGGCCGGCATTCCGGCTTACCCGGATTCTTAGTTCACTGGTCTTCTTCGAACGATTTCTTCCGCAAGGCGACGCTGCTAAAATTGGTCAATCACACACCTGTTTGATTCTGTAGGATCGCACCGTTCGACCTCCAAAGATGATGGCAATTGAAGAATTAGCACATATGTGGGACGGGTCTGACGCTGGTTGGACTCTTCACTACTTTGACCGCAAAGCATGGCGAATTACCGTGCGGTTTCCAGAAGCACGCGCATCGATCCACGATGTTGCAAAGCTACGCCAGTTTGATGACGACTTACGAAACGTTCCTGCATCAAACCTCTGGGAACAACTTCGCGACTTGGCTTGTTATACTCTTGCAAGCGAATTCTCAAACATCGACATCAATGCCAAAATGAAACGTGGGTCAGAGCTTGGTCTTCATTGCGAATGTGTTTGCGTTGATTGCAGCGGGTATTTGCCCGTGGATGTGAACGGATTTGCGATGATCATCGAGGATGACAACGAAGCGAAGCAAGTAACTCAGCGCATGCTTGACGCGGGTGTGCCGGTCGTCCAAACGCACGTCGATTGACGATCAGAGAAATGGTTCGAGAAGTGATGCTGCTCCGGAAACTGTAGCGCCTTCTGTTGGATGCGGGTTGCTTTTTCAGGTCTACCGTGACGGTCATCGGTTTCTCAGAGAGTTGGCAGTTAATCGCGATCGCTTCACGCGAGCATTCGATGCCGATTCTCATGATCGACAATCCTCGCAGCAAAGTTTTTCCGTCGAAGGAATTCGTCGTCTGAGGCGGGATTCATAGGAATCGGGAGTTGATGGTTGCCAGCTCAGGCCATGGATACCATGCTAACGTCATCGCCATATGCAGTGCACATCTCCCCGCCCATACCACTTGCCTCTTGGAATTGACATGAAACTCTTCCACGTTTCGCGACTGGCTCTGTTCGTGTTATTCGTCATGACCGCCGCATCACATCTGTCGGCCCAGGATGTCGACAACTCGATGATTCGCCGGTTAGACGAGTTCGGACCACTCGGTAATCCAAAGCAGGTTCAGCAGGCGTGGCAGGCTGCTCGTGAAGCCATGAAGGAACGACCGGGGGTTCTCGTCGTTCCTGCCACGGCCTGGTCGCAGTTGAAGCCTGACGCACTGCAATCACTGATCCGAATTCCCGAGGCACCCGCTCCGGCAAAGACCTGGCGGCAGGGACCAGGGCTTAGCGTGCTGACGTCCGATACTCAAAAGTCTATCTTGCATGTTCCGCCGCTCTCCGGCGTTGGGATTTCTCGCGATTTCCGCATGAACAGTGGCGCCAGTTCCCCACATTGGGGGACGCATCCCATGCTGACCCTGGAAAGCAAACTGGTTTACGGCTCAGTCAGCTATCTCGATTGGCTGCAAGCGCCGACCGAAGCCGGTGCTGCAAAGCGGTTCTATGTGCCAACGATTCGTGGCATCTCGCCGGGCCAATTCCTGAATGTACACGGCGGCCCCGGCTACGGTAGTGGCGTGACCAGAGCGTACGTCCAGTCACTGGGTTATGACCAGGAAAAGCGGATGCACTACTTCGTCGCCGACACCGATTTGAATCACGTTGCGGGAAGCATCGCACATAACAAGAGTAACACCGGGTTGATTCACATGACCCAGACAAGCAACGCCGACAATCAGACGTACGACGTCAAAGTGATCCGCAACCAGTACGCTCACGGCGACACCTACATTTATTACTGCGACTTCAATTACATGTCGAACATCCATTCTGCAGCCGGTGACGAAAATGGAAACTGTTACGCCGCTTTCGTCCGCTCGCTGGACAACAATTTCAAAGGGACAGTCGAGGCCATTGACTGGGACGACGCGCGGCTGACATTCAATGGTGCTGCCAATGTCGAGACTCTGGGGAACTCGCGGCCGCTGATCAATCTGAATCCTGCCAAAAGCCTCACGGCGGGAAAGGTGGTGGTGGTCACAGGGCGTTCCGAGTTCGATCAACCCAACCCCGTGATGTCGACCTACGCGGGCATCGATTATTCGACCGGCCTGGTGAAACACCCGATCACTGGATCGACTGAGCGAAAGTTCGGCGGATTGATTCGCGGCGATAAGGATTGCCCCTGGACGTCCGATGTGGTCGGCCGGTTCTTCACGATCGATGACAAATCGGAGAAGACACCCAAAGGGAATTACCGCTGGTATCTGATCACCCGGTTCACGGCAAACGACGACGGGACCAAGGATATTGAGATTGAACGATTCTGGTGGGGTGCGAAGAGCGCCGGCAGCCCGACGCTCTACAACCCGGAGAATTACACATGGGACGACCATGTACGACCACTCGGCTACATCATCGCGCCGGGCACGTATGTGAACGACATTTCACGAGCCGTCGCGGGTGGTGATCGCGGTGGGCAGCGTGTGCTGGGACTCGCTCCTCATTCAGCACAAGGTGGTGAATTCGACTTCGCGCCGGGCGACCGCGTCGAGCAGGCGATTGGCCCCGACCCGTTCAAGCCGAACGTGTTCCGCTCGTGGATCTGGGAAGATGTCCCCGGTCAGTATCCGGCATCCGTGTTTGAGGTCGCCAATAACGGTGCGACTTCGCGCTACGCTGTGATGTGGGCTCGCGGAGGGCAATCCAATCTGGACGACATCGCCAAACGTCACGAGCCGCGGCCCGCCTGGGACAACATTGTGGTTGTGGATTCGGCCGCGACCGTTGGTCTAAACTTCAAAGCCGACTTTGCCAAGGCTGCCATTCTGTTTCAGCAGCCGTATCATGAACAGCCAATCAAATGGCAATACGCTCATCCGACCATTCAGGACGACGATTCATCGAAGACTGGCATCACGCGTACGATTGCGTCTCGAGCCACGACGCCGAAGGAAGCTGTGCTGACAGTGAATAGAACGACAGGCGAATTCCAATTCGCAGGTGGTGGCCTGCAAGCTGGTGGACCGATTTCGGGAACCAGCGGCCTGTCGGGCGACGCCACTCCTGCCCGTAACTTGCGAGGCAAGAATGTCTCCGTTACGGCCGGTACGACATCGATCGATATTCGCTTTCTGAAAGCTGAAGCCGATGGAAGCTATGCAGTTTTCATCGAGCAATCGTGGTTGACCAACCGAGCCATCAGCAAAAAGACGGCCGAAGGCTTCACCGTCACATTTGCCGCCGCGGCACCCGAAAGCGCGACGCTTGATTGGATGATGGTAAGATAATCGTCCTGTTCGTTCGTAGCTCTGCACGAACCTATCGGGTTGCGCCTTTGCGTTCTCCGCGAGGGAAATGAGGTTCGCGGCGAGTTGTTCACTGGCTGCTATAGGCCGTGATCAAGAAATCCATCTAATTTTGGTATATCTCACTCTGAATTGGACCGCCGGGGAGTTGAACCCCGATTTTCTGGTTGCAAACCAGATGTCGTGCCGTTGGACCAGCAGCCCAGAGTTTTCATGGTTCGGGACGTCACCAGAACCATTTCAAAAAGAATGTCGTTGGCGGTCCCGTGACCGCCAACGACTGCATCATCAGAGCGTTAGTGCACATTGCGTTTCAGTTTGGCGTCCCGTGAGCATCAAACTGCAGCGTCTGACCGATGTTTCGACGCGACACGGAAGTGCGACCCGCACTAGCCCAGGATTTCCGTGACGATTCCTGACCCCACGGTCTTGCCACCTTCGCGGATGGCAAAGTGCGAGCCGCTCGCAATCGCAATCGGCTTGCCGAGATCAACAATCATGGACACATTGTCACCGGGCACTGCCATCTCTGTTCCACCGTCCAGTTGAACCCGGCCAGTGGAGTCCGAAGTGCGGAAGAAGAACTGAGGTGCATAGCCACTGAAAAATGGCCGATGCCGTCCCCCCTCTTCCGTTCCCAACACATAAACTTCGCATTTGAACCGGGAATGAGCGGTCAGCGAACGAGGTGCTGCCACGACTTGTCCGCGTGCGACATCGGCCTGCTTCACACCTCGCAACAGAAGTCCAACGTTTTCGCCAGCCGCTGCGTGCGTTTGCACCCGATTGAACGCTTCGATACTCGTAACAACACTCTCCTTCAGACCACCCAGGCCGAGAACTTCGACTTTTTCACCCGAGGCGATCTGGCCTTGTTCGATCTTGCCGGTCACGACAGTCCCTCGACCAGATATCGTAAACACACCTTCAATCGGCATCAGGAACGGGCGATCAAGAACTCGCGCTGGTTCCGGGAACCGATCCAGAGCATTCATCAAGTCACGAATGCACTGGCTGGCCTGTGGGTCTTCGGGTGCCTGAAGAGCCTTCCTGGCGCTTCCCCGGACAAACACGGTCTCATCACCATTGAACCCGTGCCTGGTGAGCAGGTCGCGAGTTTCCAGTTCGACGAGTTCGATCAGTTCCGGATCATCGGCAAGATCAACCTTATTCACAAATACGACGAGATGCGGGACACCAACCTGTCTCGCCAGCAAGATGTGCTCACGCGTTTGAGGCATGGGACCATCCGCCGCCGAAATCAGCAGTACTCCACCATCCATCTGAGCTGCACCGGTAATCATGTTCTTGATGTAGTCAGCATGGCCGGGGCAGTCGATGTGGGCGTAGTGACGCGTCTGCGTTTCGTATTCCACATGACTCGATGTGATGGTCACGACCTTCGTGGGATCTCGAACGGTTCCCCCTTTGGCGATTTCGCCGTAAGGCTTCACCGTGGCAAGGCCGTCTTGCGCCTGGACCGCGAGAATCGCGGCTGTCAGCGTCGTCTTGCCATGGTCGATGTGACCAATCGTACCAACATTCAAATGCAGCTTGCTCCTCATGAGAACAACTCCTGGCCTCTGGATGCGAGGCCTTCACAGTGACAGGTTCCTTCGAGACTCAATCGTGAGATCTTTTTGTACGACAAGTAACGCCAGAGTCCGAAGAACCAACAATGATCCCGGATGGAGTTGAACCATCGTCTCCAGCATGTCGGGCTGGTGTCTTTCCGTTTGAGCACGGGACCAAAACTGACCGAAGTGGGATTTGAACCCACAAAATCACCAGGCTCTCGACCTGGCCGCTTTTCCTGTTTGCGTACTCGGCCGAATGGAATCGTCACAACATCCCGATGTGTGATCACACGGGAAATCAGCCGGTACGCGCTAGCGTCCGGTTCTCTTTCAGGGTCATCGCCCATCGACATTCGGAACCGGATGCTAGCGCGTTCCGGCTGATGGGTGTATTGAAAACGACGTTCGATGAGCATTCATCGCGATGGTGTCATCTGGGTTGTCGAGTTCGATTGCGCAGTAAGTACGTAACGTTTCACACGGGAAATCAGCCGGTACGCGCTAGCGTCCGGTTCTCTTCTCTTTCCGGGGCATAGCTCATCGACACTCGAAACCAGAAATCAGTGCGCCGTGGCTGATCGGCGTGTTTCAAATGACAATTGACAGACATTCTTCGTGACGCCTCCACGTGAGAGACGAACAATGAAACCCAGCAATTGCAGACCCCGGTAACGATCCGGGTCGCCAGCCTTATGAAAGCTCGTCGGGCACCTGCCCTGCCTGCAGTGACCAAGGGGAGATTCGAACTCCCAAGCCCACGAGGAGCACGACGTTCTGAGCGTCGCGTGTCTACCAGTTGCACCACTTGGTCAAGTCGTTGAGATGTGAGAGCGGGACAGGCGTGTTCAGCCTGATCTCTGCCCTCAGTCGATATACGCGTGTTGTTAAGCGTCCTCGATGGGATTTGAACCCACGTCTCCACCGTGACAGGGTGGCGAGCATTCCTGACTGCTCCGCGAGGACCTTTGGAATTTGTTCCCTCGTACCGCAAACGCAATCGCGTCAGAACGCGGTCTGAATGATCCCGGATGGACTCGAACCATCGTTTTCTGGTTGTGGGCCAGAAGTCGTCGCCGCTGGACCACGGGATCGGTGTGGCTCATACGAACAAGGGAGTAGCATTTTCGCGACAAAGCGATGTTTCACACAGGAAATCAGCCGGCACGCGCTAGCGTCCGGTTCTCTTTCTGGATCGCACCCGCAACGTCAATCGGAACCGGACGCTAGCGCGTACCGGCTGATAGGCACATTGCATTCTACGGTTCATGAGCATTCGCCTCCGTGCAAATCAGTTGCTCACCATGACGCATACCTAGTTCGAGGCCACGGATTTCTACCGCCAGAATCGACACCGCAATCCAAGAGGGAAGGGTGGGACTCGAACCCACGCTCGGGTGCTTAACAAGCACCTGCTCTGCCGCTGAGCTACCGACCCGATCATGAGTACTCCTGCGGTGGACGTATACGTGATGAACCCAAATACTGGCACAATATGCTGAAGAAATTCCCGCGAAATTGCGGATGAAAATCTGACCACGGATTTCACTGATTGCACGGATTAAGTAACGGAATCACTGTTCACAGGCCCAACGTTCTTCTTGATGCATCTGTTCCAGTCTGGCTTGCCTTTCTTTCAATATCCGTGTCATCAGTGAAATCCGTGGTCGTATTCCTTCCCTTGCATTTCGCAGGTATCGACCAAGCCTTCGTCGCCGTTCCTCAAGCTGCGGTGGCAGGATTCGAACCTGCAATCGTCTCGTTAACAGCGAGCCGCCTTACCATTGGGCCACACCGCAATCTATGTTAATCTCACGACGTGTCCTTGATTCGTCGTGACTCAACATGTCTTTACCGGGAATCCTTGATGCCACTGCTGGAATTAGACGTTCAAGGCTATCGATCACTGCGAAATGTTCGCATTCCGTTGCAGCAGTTGAACGTCATCACCGGTCCCAACGGCTCTGGCAAGTCGAATTTGTATCGTGCGTTGTGGCTGATTTCGCAAATCTGCGAAGGTGGCTTCGCTCGCTCAATCTGCCGTGAAGGAGGGTTATTGTCCGTAATGTGGGCGGGGCTCAGGATGAATCACAAGAAGCCCCTTCGCATGACGCTCGGCTTCAGAACGGACGATATCGCATTTGAAATCCAGTGTGGATTTCCACAACCATCGTCAACTCGATTTGGCTTCGATCCCGAAATCAAGGAAGAGTCGGTCTGGCATGGAAGAGTTCGTAAGCCATCCACGACTCTTCTGGATCGAACGCCAGGAATCACCTGGATTCGTGATGTCGACGGAAACCGCGTCGAATATCCGTTGATGCTTGAAGAAAATGAATCGGTATTGTCTCAACTCCGTGAACCACATCGCTACCCCGAATTATTTGCGATTCGCGAAGAAGTTCGCGGCTGGCGTTTCTATCACACATTCCGCACCGACGACGCGGCTCCATCACGATTTCCTCAAGTCAGCGTCCGAACTCCAGTACTCAGCCATGATGGCAGCGACCTGGCTGCTGCATTACAGACGATTCTGGAAATAGGTGATTCGAATCGACTGCGAACGACGATTTCGAAAGCCTTGCCAGGCCGCTCGCTGGTGATCTTGTCGAATGATTCCGATCCTTTTCAGAAATCACCTCGCTACACAGAGTTGACCGTTGGGTTACAAACCGATGGATGTGAGAGGCCTCTGGTTGCACGAGAGCTTTCCGACGGGACCTTGAAGTTTCTCTGCCTCGCCGCGAGCCTGCTCAGTCCTCGCCCTACGACTCTGATCGCATTGAACGAACCTGAATCGAGTTTACATCCGGATCTGCTGCCTCCGCTGGCCGAACTGATCGTGAATGCTGCAAAGTCGTCGCAGATCTGGGTCAGTACGCACTCGCAAGTCCTCGCTGATGCCATTCAGTCACTGTCTCTGGCTCAACCCATTCGATTGCAAATCGTAAACGGTGAAACGATCGCCGAAACCGAGGGTGGCAATTAGATCGCATTCCGTTTCAGTGTGGCTTCCTTTGAGCATAAAACGACACGTAAGTGCGACCCGCACTTGCGTCGGATGTGAATTAAAAAGCACCCAGTGGGAGTTGAACCCACACCTCCGCCCTGGCGAGACGGTACGCTGCCGCTACGTCATGGGTGCATCAAGTCTTCGATAGGTTGTGAAAGAGCAGGGCCAGTCGCCGTGAAGGTGACCGACGTTGACGATCGCAGATATCTTTCTTCGCGAACCCGAGAGCACCGGGTGGGACTCGAACCCACGTTGCCGCATTACGGGTGCGGTGTCTTGGCCGCTAAACGACCAGTGCTTGTTGTTCGCATTGGGATCAGACGGACTTGAACCGTCACTTGCTCGGGTAAGAGCCGAGTGTGCTGCCACTAACACCTTGATCCCGTATTCGATTTCTTGTTTCTTGCAGCAGGCCAGTGTTCGGCTGGTGCCTGATCTTTGAAACCGCCTGAAATTGCAGTTGTTTACCGAGAGAGAAAACTCATGGGGCCAGGGGGATTCGAACCCCCGCCGGACAGATTAAAAGTCTGCTGTGCTTCCGTTACACCACGACCCCGGTGAAGGACGTGGTACCGTTTGTCTGGCAGTTCGATTTCCATAACATTCTCCCTGTCTCATCGCTCAGAACGGTGTTGTACCGTCGTATCGCAATGTGAAAACCGTGCTTCCTTGACGCCATTTTCAAAGTCAGGATGGTCGGACTCGAACCGACGATCCCGTGGTCCCAGGCCACGTGGGGTGCCGCTCCCCTACATCCTGCTGCATATCTCAATTAGCCTGTCTGTAAGCCGAGTCGAAGCGAAACATCCCTTCGCCCAATTCCGGCCGTACAAACACAGACAACCAGAATCGAACGGAGCATCAGTGAATGCGGGCCGGAAGGCGCTCGAATCCTTCTCTCCTGGGATTCAACCAGGCGCTAAACCATCTCAGCTACCAGCCCATCAATCGAAAAAGCCCGGTGTCCTTGATGTGACACCGGGCTTTTTGAGAGCACGTGAAGGCCGAGGGCCGATATCACATTTGAAGGGGATGTGGGAGCTTTCCGTTGGGCAAGCTATTACCCGCCGAATTACCTGCAAATCGTTTCCGAAGTGGCAGGCACATCAGCTGACCCACAACGAGGCCTGGCACCCGATCGATGCCACCAACGGGCGCAAGTTCGCCCATAGAGCTTTGATCGTTTTTCAGAATCAGCCGAAAAAGGGTCATGATCTGCAAGACCTTTGAAGCGTGTATTTCCCGAATCCATGAGTCATCGGCCATGAACGTCATCGCCGTACCCTAGAGACGCATAGCGACGGAAAATGTTCGCACATTTTTTCGATCGCGAATTTTTTTGCAGTGCCAAATGCAAAAAGCGATGCCCTCGACTCGAGGACATCGCTTTCGTTTCATCAAAAATCAGTGGTTCAGTTGATTCCTGGAACTGTCACTTGAGCTTCCAGAACCTGCTTGATCCGCTGCTTCGTATCGAGCAGATGGGCCTTCGTGTAGTCGTCCAGCTTCAGGTCGCCCTTGGCAAGAACGGCGTCAATCTTCTGGCTCAAGTCGCTCAACTGGACTCGCAACAGAACTCGTGCGTCCTCGGGATATCCAACACCCGCAGAGACGACAGAAGCAATCTGCTTCAGAGTCGCTCGCTGAAGGTTGCGGCGGTAGCTGGGGATATACGAATTCCGGTTAGTGAATTCGCCTGCAGGTGGAGCATTGAGTTCCGCGAAAATTGCGTCGTTCAGAAGTTTCAGGTGCTCTGCCATTGTATAGGCATCTTCATTGGCAGGTACCTTGACTTCGCCATCCTGCAGACGCGTCAACGTCAGCGAGCTGAACAGTTGGAACAGAATGCGATTTTGCATTTTGCTGACGGTATCGTGGATCGGATAGTCCACTCGAACGGTTTCACTGAGACCCCAGTGTCGCCAGCGCGTCGCTGCGAGGGAATTGAGGAGTGCTGGATCGTACTTTGGCGCTGCGAAGGCAGTTTCGGCCAGCAGTTTCATAGCGGCACGTTGTTGATTTGCTTCCACGATCTTGAACGGGGTGCGAGCCTGGTTGTCCCCCTTGTGATCTCGATGAACATAAACCCCGCCTGGCAGTCGTGAGACGAAGTTTGCCGTTCGGTAGTATTCGCCAAACAACAGGCCAAATGCCTGGCGTGCTCGCTGGAATCCTTCGCCATTTTCGACAGAACGCTCCAGGATTTTTGGAATCAGGGCGTTTACGGCTGTGATCTGGCGCTGAGCATAAGCGACAGGATCTTTCCCCAGGTCAAACCGATTCGACAGTGGATCCGGATCACCTGACTCGGTGTCTTCATCGGTTGAGTAATCGAGTCCTGGTTCGCCGCTGCGTGCTGCGATCTTTGCGAGTTCTGCGTTTTCATCGCCGGAAATCACTTTGTAACCATACTCAATCGCCCAGTGGTCGTAGGGGCCGATTGTCGTTGGATAGTAAGCACTTTGCTTGGCGCCGGCTGGATTGATGTTGACCGGTGTGTAATCCATGACGCTGGCCACGGTCGGTTCATTCGCTTTGGCCGCATCTTCGATTTCTGCCAGAGTCTTCCAGGCACTCGCCTTGAAGTTGTGTCGCAGTCCGAGCGTATGCCCGACTTCGTGCATGACAACTTCTTTCAGAGCCTGATGCAGGAATTCCTCGGGCAACTCGCCTCGCTTTGAAGTCAGGCCTTGAGCCATGAACGCGGCTGCGGCAAATCCCATTTGATGCTGCATCCCTGTCGACAGACGGCAATCGTCGTGGCGTCCCCGATTGCCAGCCAGAAGTGGCAGAGAATCAGCGGGAGTCAAATTGCCATCGCCCATCAGGTTGGCAACGGCGGAGGGAGTAAAGTTTTCGTATTCCTGCTTCCAGTGTCGCAGGAAGCTGGCGTCAAAAATGATGTCGGCGTCGAGAATCTGACCCGTCAATGGATTCGTTCGCGAGGGGCCCATGGCGAAACCGACTTCAGCGGTGATCCAGCGGAACGTGTTGTAATTCACGTCTTCCGGATCCCACGTGTCGTCGTCACGCTGTTGACGTGCTTCGACTGCGTTATCGAAACCGAGCTTTTCGAAGGCCTTGTTCCACTCTTCAATCCCCGCACGAATGATCGGTCGCAGATTGACCGGAACCGATTTTTCCATATGGAAGATGATCGGGTTCTTAGGGGGAGAAAGCTTGGCCGTTGGATCGAGTTTCTGCAGATCCCATCGATTGATGTATCGCACAAAGTTCTGGTCGTCAGAGTTATCGGTGAAGTCTTTTGTCACTGTCAGGAAGTAACCGACTCGGTCATCAGCTTTACGAGGTCGATATCCAGTCGTTGGCAACTGGCTGACGCTGTAGTGAACTGTAACAGGCATACCTCGCGGATCTGGAACGCTGTCCGCATCACTCATGCTTGCGTAGACCGCGTTGACATCAAATTCGATGTTCTGCTTGAACGCTTTGATGTTTCCAACAGTTGTTCTGTCGAACGAGAAGCTTGCTCCCAGCATCCGGCCAATCTGCTCATCGTCACTCAGGAAGATACGAGTCATGTCGACGAGGTATCCGCCATTTGTCTCCGTCAGTACCGGCAGGGCGTACATCACGCTGTCGCTGTACGCAACGCGCAGGGCACTGGCTTCTGGAGTTCCCGGCTTCGCCTTGAATTTGACATTACGTCGCAGCACATGGATCTTGTCACCGACTTTTCGGAATGACCACAGGACTTCGTCGCCCCACATGATTCCGCCGATGACCAATCCCTGGCTGACCCCGCGGGCGATTGAACTCAGCATCAGGTAGTCTTGTCCAAGCTGCTGTTGCTTCAAGTCGATCAGAATCTGCTGATCCTTAAAGTACGCCGTCCACAATCCCTCGACCTTCTTGGTGCCGGTCGTCAATTGCTCAAACTTTGATGGAGTTGCCCCTGACGGCTGTTGCGCCAGTGCGGGCGCCGCTGTGGCGACCAGTAACATCCAGATGGCAACTCGACTTACGGTGAATTTCATGCGGTAGTTCCTGTGAGCGATCGGGAGAATCCCTGCGATCAGAGCGTCAAGTAGTCAACGAGGTGAATCAAATCGCAAACGGCGACCCGGAATAAATTTCCCAGACCACCCAGCATCAAGATTATTACACGAGACTATGGCAAGTTGCACGTGATTATCCAGAAAATCCGTTTCTTGAGTGCCATCCGTAGGAGCGATGCATCACTGTTCGAATATTCCATGCACGTCTACTGATGTGAGTCTCGGCGTGGGGCTTGGGCTGAAAACTCGTAGTCACACTCACCTGACGCCCAAAAGCTGTCTGAATTGTCAGGAGCAAGGACATTCAGTCACAGTTCGTAACCCTATTAACAGCAACAGACTGCATTGATTCTTATGCCTCGTCTGACTGCGAACTCCCTCTAGGCGAAATCACAGAAAGCTGATACGTTCCGTTGTCCTGCCCCCGTATTGGCGCTCGCTTGGTGGTCTGCGATGGCAAAAACCTCGTCACAATCAACATTATCTCGCTGTGTTCGTGTCTGGGCCCGGCTGGGGATTGTTGCTTTGACGGGAATGGGGATGTTTGGATGCTCAATCGTTCGGCGTCAGATTGCCGAACGGCGAGAAAGTTGCGATGCCTATTGCAAACGGGCTCGCGAAGCCAAGAACGAAGGCTATCCAGATCAAGCAGATCTGTTGTTAAACGAAGCGGTGCGGCAGCGACCCGACGACCTGGAAACTCGCCGTCACCTGGCGGAATCTCTCTGGGAATGTGGTCGCCAGCGTGACGCATTATTGGAATACCGAGAACTCGCTGAAAAGCATCCACGAGATGCCCGGATTCACCAGCGTCTGGCAATGATCTATTGGACGTTAGGCCAAAGCGACCTCGCCGCTCGACATGCCGAAAGTGCACTGCGACTCGATCCGCACTCCGCCGATGCCTTGCTCATCAAAGCACGTGCTGAGGTTGCTCGTGAAGACCTTGATTCGGCAGTGGCTACATATATCCGGCTTTCGAAAACGGCTCCCGAACTGATGACTGCAAAGTTGGAACTAGCAGAAGTTCACGTCCAGCGTGGCTACTCACATCAAGCCTGTGCAGTGCTGCGAGATGTTATGTCTCAACCGTCATTGCCAGCAGAGCTTAAGGCGGAAACTGAATGGAAGCTCGGGCTGACGTTTGCGGCTGCTGATCGCTGGTCTGAAGCTGCCAACTATCTGGGATTCGCGATCGACCAGCGGAATTCAACGGCTGCAGACAGGCAGTTTCTTGTGCTTGCCAAAACATTAGCCGGTCAGGATGCAACGACAGTCCAGTCAAAGACTGTGACCGCGTCGGCCAAGCTTGCGGGCGATTCCGAGTCTCCCGTCTGGACTGGACTTCGAGACCGACTCGCGGCGCGCGGAGAGATTCTGGTCCACGGCGGAAATCCAAACCAGGGTCAGTCCCCTGTTGTTCGAGCGGAATTCTCCCGAAGTGCACAAGCTTCGCCGATTCCGTGATTTTGTCGGTCGCTTGAACCGGACGGAAATTCTTCGTCTCACCGTGGCGTAAGCCGCATCAGTAGTTGCTTTTGGGTCGGCTCTCACCGTAACATCTTGCCCACGGTTACGTTGGTCTCACAGAGTTGAAGAACGACGCGACCCCAAACCTGAATTTCAACATTTACTCTCAATCGATCCACAGGTCGTCATTGAGGTGGGTGTTGTCCCCGGTTCGTGATCCCACCTCATCCCGCCAAGCATTGATTGGACCGCGAACTTGTTGTTGTCCGCAGACCAGACACTGATCGAGCAGTTACGCCAGGGAGATCGGGCGGCTTTTGCAGCCGTCATCGAACAGCATCAGCGCGCCGTGTTTGGGTATCTGAGGGCACGACTGCTTCAGTCAACCGATGCTGATGACATGACTCAGGAAGTATTCCTGCGGTTCTACCTTTCTCAGGCCCGGTTTGACTCCACAGCTCTGGTTCGCCCCTGGCTGTTGGGGATCGCTCGTAACCTGCTGCGTGAACACGTCAAGGGGATGAAGCGACGTAAGGAAGTGGCCTGGACAGAACTCTGCCTGGAACTGGAATCCGTCATGCCTCCCGACGCACTGTGGAGCGAGGATGAAGATATGATGCGGCACCTGCCCGTCTGTATGGATGGACTGGGGCCAAGTGCTCGCGAAGCAATTGAATTGCAATATCGCGGCGAGCGCAAGCTGGCCGACATCGGTAAGCAACTGCATCGGAGTGAAGGGGCCGTCAAGCTTCTGCTCCACCGGGCTCGCCAGGCCCTCAAAGATTGCCTTGATCGCCGCAAGCGACAGGCGGCACATGGAACATGATACGCATGCCCCAATGACGTTTCCCCAACTGATAACACCTCTCAGACGAGTTGACGGGCTGATATGACCGACCAGGAATTGATTCGATTGCTGCAGGAAAAGCCGCCGAGTGAGTTTTCACTCGCGGAGTTTGATGCTCTGCGCGCACGGTGGACGCAATCACCTGAATTGCGTCAGGCGCTGATCGAACATCTGCACCTCGAATCACAACTGGCAGGTGCCCTGGGGCAGGTTGAGCTCAATATCGATGCGATTCTGAAACGAGCCGCCGATGAGCGGCGTCGCGCTCCTGAAAAGCGATCACCAATGTGGCTCTGGTCGGCAGGCTTGATCCTGCTGGTCGCCTGCGGGCTGACTGGATTGTTCTGGCGAGGTCGAAATCCTCAACGAAACGAAATTGCGGAAAACGACGCGAACGGGACGCAGCAGCAATCGAATTCGTCTGGCATATCGACTGATCCAACAGCCGATGAACCAGCCGATGCACTTGCGGCTATTGTTGCTGGGCGTGATGAGGTCGACAGTTCAGGAAATGTTGTCGCCGCAACGACAGGAACGAAGCCCGAAAACGTCAGCCCTGCAGTGGTTGAACCGTGGACAAAGATGCTGGCGCGCGATGTCGCTCCGTGGCCAGCAGGCAGTCCCAAATTCACACGCGATTTTAAGTCTAGTGGACACGATGAACTGCCTGAAGCGGAAGCTCGACGCTGGTTCACTCAGGTGGAGGGACAGCCATTCAACTGGGGGCAGGATGCATACGGCCAGCAGCAGCGGCGGGTCGCACGGTTTCAAGGATTTGCCCGTCTGAAGGCTCCCTGGCCAGATGATGCACTGCTGCGCCTGACGCCATTTGAAGTCGTAGACATGACGATTTACATGTGGCGAGGTCCAACAGGTGTCGCACTGCGTTACTACACGCGCCGCGAACCCTTTACCTGGGCCGCATTCGAAATCGTTCGCGAAAACTCGTCACCCAAACCAATCCGCTGGGGGCTTCTGACGACGGATAACGGTGCCTATTCACGAGCAGGAACGGGAACGCTTGATCTCCGCTTCCAGGACCGCGGAATCACGCTGGCACGTGGCGGAATTCCCTTGATGACCGCTCCGCTGTCAGGCCGCCCGGATGAAGTGTTTATCGAAGGACAATTCCGCTTGCGCGGGATTTCGATCCACCGAACGGCACCGCTTCCAAGCCTGCCAGAAAACAGTCATCCGATTGTTTTGGGTGGGACTGCAGTCGATCTCCCCTGGGCGGCCTCGGCAGAGACCCCTGCTGATTTGATTCCCGCCGCTGACGGAAGTGTCGACTTCAAAGTCGATTCGCGAGACAAGCATGGAACGGTCGTACTGCCGCTGGCTCAACGCGGTGTCTATGAAGTCATCGCACGAGTGGACTCGGCTGAACCTGGGACAGGCGTGTTTCTCGGGGATAGTGATGGTCGCCCCGTTCATCGCGTCGGGTTCTTTAAAGACAACGCCTCCGGTCGGCTGACCGTTGGAGTGCTGCGCCCCAACGAAATGCGAGATCAGGCGAATTTTGATCCCAACGCATTTCCTCCCCCTTATCACACGAAATCTCAATGGATCAAGGTCGTTGCGGGGCTCGGAACGGTTCAGATTCTGGTCAGCGGTGACGGGCGAACGTGGGGGCATTTGACGGAAGATCCCGCGCGAGATTTGCCTGGAGCAGTTGGCAGTATCGGGCTATATGGTCTTCCGGGTCCCGTCGCCCGGTCATTGAAGCTGGCCCATCTGGAAGTTCGGTCCCTGGTCGGGCTGACTTCGCTGGCAGACCCGCAACTGGTGGCAAGGGTTCCACAGTTCACGGCCGACGACTGGAAAGATCCAATCCGCTGGACACATCGGGTGGCGGATGCGCTGCCTGCAGGCGTCGAACTTTCTCGCTGGATGAATGCCTGTGTTGTGTCAGCCCTTTCGCAAGGGCCGCCGCGCGAGTTCGGTGCTGCAATCCTGAAGCGACTGGTGAACGTCGCCATCCTTTCCGACATCCCCGTGGCTCACAAGCTGGCACTCATGGATGAGGCAAGCTTGCTGATGGATACCTGGGATGAAGCATCGGCTCGCTCTCTCGCAGATCACTATGAGGCACTCTGTGAGCAACTTGCACTCGCGGGGGATGCCCATCCGCTGATGACAATTCGTCCAGCAATTCTTCGATCGCCGATGTGGACGATCAGCAAGCTACGGTTTGCCTGGGAACGTACGGCCATTCGCGAGTTGATCAGGACGGCCTACCGAACCGACTGGGCCGACGCCTGGCAGACGAGCCAGACATTCACGTTCTGGAATTCAGGGCCTCACCCAGACTGGATTCCCGTTGACCAGTCAGAAATCCTGGCACGTCAATCTCGCTGGGTCAGGTCGATCGCGGTCGAACACCAGCCGCAATTGGAAGATGGCCAGACAGGAGTTTTGCCTCCAACGTGGCGACATCCTCTCGCGCTGCAGTGGAATAAAGAAGCGTACAACGTCCGAGCGGAATTGCAGTCGGCTCTTACGGGGCAGACCTATGAAGACGCCTGCCGGATCGTGATGTCGATCAATGTCAGCGATGGCCCGGGCCTGCTGCCCGACATGGATGATCGGCAATTGTTCGTTTCCCTGCCAACTGCAGTCGCGGCGGCCATGCAGGTTCATCCCGACTTTGCCAAATTAATGGTCGAGAAGTTTGGGCCACTGGGTGTGATTCGAGTGAGACAGGCGATCCAGTCTGGCAATGTCCGCGGTGTTCAGTCGGCAACGCTGCAATTCTTCGGAACCGAAGCGGCCGCGGAGGCGCACCAATGGCTGGGAGATCGCGATTTGTCCGCGGGACGATTCCCCTCGGCTGAAGAACATTTTCTGCTGGGTTTGGCTCATTGTCTTCCTCGTCAGCGAGATGGGCTTCAATCGCGATTGCAATTGGCGCTGGCGTTAAACGGCAAGCAGACTCCCAATAACTCCGCAGCGACAAGTTCTATCGAATTAAGCGGTGCAACGATTTCTGCGAAGGAACTGGATCAACTGGTGAAGTCGCTGGCAGACCGACCATCGCCGATCAGACGATTCCAACGACCAGCCGTGGAGTCGGTTCCTCCCCTGGAGCCAGTTTCGTTGCGAGCGGAAACGCGAGCGGCTTTTGATGGGCAGCCAGGTTTGAATCCAGGCCGATATGAATATCGGTTCGGTGATCCGTTTGGCCGCCAACTGGCGGCTGTTGCTGATGACCGTCGGATTTATGTCAGCAATCGTCTGCAAGTCAACGCTTACACTCTTGCAGGAGGCCAACAGGCCTGGGCTCAGGGACTGGGTAGCGAACAGGGTGAGGCACATGCGATGCCGTTCACACCAATGAAACCGCTGGTTGCAGGCGATCGACTGTTCGTACGCAGGCTGGGTAAGGGTGGAACGGAACTGGCCTGCCTCAATTGTGAGAACGGTCAAGTGGTCTGGTCGCAGAGACCTAACCTGCAGGTGCTTTCTGATCCCGTCTTCTGGAATGGAAGCCTGTTTGCATTGACCCTCGCACGAGTCGACGAAGATCAGGTGCAGGTTGAGGGGACTCGTTTCGATTTCGAAACCGGGGCAGCCACGTCGTCACAGCCGCTGTTCCGCCTTCGCGATGCCAGCGACCGTTCGAATGCGGCTCAATTGACGATCGCCGGGCGATTGGCTGTCTGTTCACTGGGTGGAGTCTCCGCCTGTTTCGATGGATCTGGTGAAATCCACTGGTTGCGACGTCACCTCTGGTTACCCAAGGCGGTTGATGATCAGGCCGAAGATTTCCGGATCGCGGCGCCTGTTGTGCGAGACAATCGTGTATTTGTCTCAGTGCCGGGGGTTCGTGACGTCACATGTATGGACCTTGAAACTGGCCGGCAGTATTGGAGTCGACCGATTCCCGATCTGCGAGGCATCCTGGCCGTTTCTGGAAATCACGTACTCGTTGATACGAAGCAAGGTCTAAGCTCGATTCATGCGAACGACGGTCGCGTTGTCTGGTCTCGCCCTCTTGAAAGCCGTTTGGAAGCATTCCGGGCGGATGAGAAGTCGATTCTCGTGGCAACCCGAGTCACCCAGGCCCCCAACAAGACCCGTCCGTATCTGGTATGGCTGGATCTGGAAACAGGGCGTGAACGTGCTCAATCCCAAGTCGAAGGATTCGAACGAGTCGAATGTCAGCTTGGCCCGATGTTGTATGCCGGTGGAAAGTGGTGGTCGCTTTCCGGGCAAGGCTGGAAAGAAACCAAGCGAGAACTCGTGGAACTGACACCCGCATCGACGCTTGTTCCGGGACGTATCACGGATGATGCATGGGGGGCATGGTCCCTCGATGTACCAACTCCTCAATTGATCGATCTGGCATTGGCCCTGCCTGGATGGCATCCCGAGGCGAATTATGGCCCTCGATTCCAGATCACTGCCGGTGACGTGCGCGGCGAAACGTCGGTGATGGCAACCAAGCTTGATCCGACGTCAGAAGTCAGGCTGATGCAGGTCATTGATGTACCTGCAGGTCGCAAGACTTCATTGCGATTGCGATTTGGCAACGTGCAGGATCGTCGCTGGACTCTGACCATTCGTGCAGACAATCAGAGATTGCTTGAGCAGCAGGTCGAAGAACAGGGGAGTTCCAACGGATGGCGTGACGCCGTCGTTGATTTGACTCCGTTCGCAGGGAAACGCATTCCCGTGCAGTTGATTCACTCGATCCCACCGCAGCAACAAGCGGGCGATGCCATCTGGAAACGGGCAACCGTTGTCATCGAATAGCCTGACGGAGTGCGTTCGAGTTCCATCGTCATTATCGATTCCAAATCTTCCAAACGAGCCGCGCGATGCCTCAACAGTATCCGTTCTTCGAAGCGAGCGGCGATGCACGCGAAATCGGTCGGCAACATGGTGAACAGGCACGCGATCGAATCGATGGCTATCTCGATTTCCTCGCCAGCTCATTACAAATCGGGCGAACAGAACTTGGAGTGCGAGCTCTTCGGTTTCAACCCCTGTTCCAGGCACACTGTCCAGAACTTCTGATCGAAGCTCAGGGGCTTGCGGAAGGGGCTGGTCTGTCACTGGCAGACGCCCTGGCCGCTCAATTGCGTGGCGAACTCGGGCAGGTGAACGATGGTGGTTGCACGACTTTTGCGATTGATGCTTGCGGTACCGTTTCTGGCTCAACGTTGATCGGTCAAACGAGTGACAATCCGCCAGAGCTTGAGCAATTCGGGTATGTGCTGAAACTTCGACCTGCAAATCATCCGGCAATTCTGATGTGGACCTTCGGGGGAATGCTTGGTTACCACGGGATCAATGAATACGGTGTCTCGCATTTCGCGAATGCCCTGG
>CAXBSB010000151.1:0-19683 GCA_963977965.1 uncultured Schlesneria sp. | reverse complement strand
ACCTTCGCCTTCCGATGCTCTCCACCTTGTCTCGCGACAACGCAGTTTCGGTCAGCTACAGGATCAAACTCTAACCTTCTGGAAAGGACTTCCACCTTCCCGATTTAGCACACTTGCAATCGCACGCACTGGCGATCCAAGGCAATCGCCAGTGGCACCCAACACCCAACGCGGGTACCGATGCGGCATCCCGACACAAGACCATGTCGGTCGATGTCGTCTGTCGAATCGCGATGCCGACAGTGTCACTGAACGGCTTGCTGATCGTGAGAAGGTCGGGTGTCTCTGCGATTCTTCTTAATCAGAATCTGCTTTTCTTCTCCATCAGAAATCGGCCTCACATTGGTGTGTCGTGTGTACGACAGTAGAATGCATTCTCACCCGGTCCTCCCGATTTCGACTGTCAATTCAGGTTCGGGCTCAAGATTGCTCCTCAAAGATCCGTGATTTATCCATGAATACTGAAGCTGTTCTCGAAGACCTGCGATCTCGTATTGAAGCGGGATACCCGATGCTGTTCCTGCAATCGTGGGAGGAATCGCGCTGGGAACGCAAGCTGGCTGATCTAGCCCTCGAAATTGAGCGAGGACTTGTCACGTGGACGATCACGGGCGGACTGGTGCCACCGCTCGCGAATGGCAATTCCGAGCCTTCTGCGTGGGAATTGCTGATTCAGATCGGTGAATATCCGGCAGGACATGTCTTCCTCGTGAAAGACTTTCATGCCTGGATCAATGAACCCGTGATTCTGCGGCGTCTGCGTGATCTGATCCCGGAACTTGTTTCTCAGCAGAAGACGCTCATTTTTCTCGGGCCCGTCGCGGAAATCCCGTTTGATCTCGCCAAAGACAGCGTGCGCATCGAATTGCCCATTCCCGACTACGAAGATCTGCGAGCGGAATTTGATGCGGTTTTGACAGAACGGCGGCAGGCCGACGAAACGGATCTCGATCTGAGCAGTGACGATGAAGACAAACTCATCAAGGCCGTCATGGGCCTGACAACTCAGGAAGCTCGCAAAGCATGGCGACGAGCTTTGCAGGGGCGTTCTCAACTGGACGATGCCGTTTTCACGACTCTGATCTCTGAAAAACGGACTCTGGCGTCAGGCTCAGATCTGCTGGAGTTCTACGATCTCGAAGAAGGGGTCGGAGACATCGGTGGTCTCGATTCACTGAAGGAATGGATGTCGCGTCGGGCAGAAGCTTATTCGCCGCGAGCCCGCGAGCAGGGAATTCCACTCCCGAAAGGGATGTTGCTGCTGGGGGTTCAAGGTTGCGGGAAAAGCCTGACGGCGCGAGCCACGGCGCGGCTGCTCAGTTTCCCTTTGATTCGGCTGGATATTGCCAATCTGCTGGGGAGTGCTCGCGGGGAATCTGAAAAGAACATGCGCAGTGCACTCAACCTGGTGGAATCGATCGCTCCGGCTGTCCTGTGGCTCGACGAAATTGAAAAAGGGTTTGCAGGAGTGGAGACGGACGGCAGCGGCGGGGGGGATGCCACCATGACGCGTCTGGTCGGCAGTTTTCTGACCTGGATGAGTGAAATCCAGAAGCCTGTGTTTGTCATCGCCACAGCCAACTCGGTCCAGAATCTGCCTCCTGAAATGCTGCGTCGCGGACGGTTCGACGAATTGTTCTTCGTGGATCTGCCGAACTTCGAAGAACGGAAGCATATCCTCGGGATTCACCTGAAAAAGCGGGGCTGGAAGCCTGAACAGTTTGATGTTGAAGACCTGGCGACTCGTTCGGATGGTTTCAGCGGTGCCGAACTGGAACAGATCGTGATCACAGCCATGATCGACGCATTCGGTCAGGGGCACATTCTGCAGCACGACGACCTTGAGCGAGCCTGGCGATCGACGGTTCCGTTGTCCGTCACGATGGAAGACAAGATCTTTGAACTGCGAAACTGGGCACAAGATCGCTGTCGCCGCGCCACCTCGGACAGCCGGGTGACGTCCATGCTGGAAACAGAAGCCCGCCATGAATCGCTGCAGATTCCTGATGACGACGACGATGACGCACCATTGCCTGCCTGGGCTCAACTCGCTCATTCCGGTCAATTGAAAGCGGCCCTGGTGGAATTCGTCAGAGCTGATGGCGACGTGCTGTTCCCCTCACTGGTCGAAGCGATGGCTCCTTACATGGAAGCGACCGGAGACCAGGGACTGGCTGCTCGAGCGAATCCGAATACGGTCGTCTGGGCGGGGATGAGTCAGCCACTCTGTGAACTGATCGGTGAATTGGTGTCGTCCAAGCGGCTGTACATCCATCCCACTGATATCGAGCGTTATAAGCAGATCCAGAAGGGATTGCGATTGCCGGTTTTGAAGGAGCCGACCGACAGTCGAATTCCACGCGCGGCCTGGTTGCCGAGTTCACTTCGCTGTGCCCCTCATCCGGTCCACGCAGCTCGCCTGGCCCGCGTTGGACGAATGAAACTGGCTGGTGGTTGAAATGAACAGGGCTGTTCACGCTGGCCTTGTGTGATCGGCTGACTTCACGCGGAGCGTGAAGGCTACTTTGAAAGGTGGCCTTCACGCTCTGCGTGAAGTCAGCCGTTTCCAATATAGACTCCCCACGATCGGGTAGTGACCAGCATCCACGTTCGCGTGAAGATTTCTACTTCTGCTTCTGCAGGAATCCGAAGACAAATCAACGATTGTCGATGACTGTCGTCCCGCATTGTGGTACGATCCGGCCTACGCGATCATGACACGTGGCGGGAATTTCTGACATGTCGAGTCGATGTTTCCTGAACCTTCTGCTGACAGGGATCATTGTCGGGGCAGGGGAGTGGTGTCGAGCCGAGTCCCCTGATCCGACGATGCAACCGCTCGCGAACGGTCCGCGTCCCGCTTCAATCAATTTTTCTCGCGATGTCGTCCCGGCGATGACTCGAGCGGGATGTAATGCCGGGGTCTGCCATGGTTCGTTTCAGGGCAGGGGAGGCCTGCAGCTTTCATTGCTCGGGTTTGACGCTCCGTTTGATCACGAAGTTCTGACAAAAGGTTCACGCGGTCGACGAGTATCAGTCGCGGCTCCTCAGAAAAGTCTGTTGCTGCTCAAACCGACCGGAATGGTTCCGCATGGTGGCGGGCGGCGTATCACTGCGGATTCGGAAGTCGCCGCGATTCTGCAACAGTGGATTGCAGACGGAGCACCGGGACCTCAACCCGATGATCTGGCGGGATTGCGATTGACGGTGGAACCACTCGAAATCACCTTCGATCCACTGCCGCGCGAAGCAGGTATCACGCCGGTTCAGCAGCGCCAGATCCGAGTGACGGCGTCGTTTGCAGATGGGACATCGCGCGACGTCACTGCGTGGGCGTTATACGACGTTCGAGACAAATCCCTGGCAGAGGTTTCCCGTTCGGGAATCGTGACGGCACAGCGACCAGGCAAAACTTCGGCCTCGGTCCGTTATCAGGGGCAGGTAGCTTCGATCACTGTTTCTATCCCGTACTCGGCCCGAACGGAGTTCGAGTTTCCTGTCGCCAATTCCATTGATCAGATTGTTGTCGACGAATGGAAGCGTCTGGGAGTCGTTCCAGCACCGCTGGCTGATGATGCGACGTTTGTTCGTCGTGCCTTTCTGGATCTGATCGGGACATTGCCTACTGTTACCGAAGTCAAATCGTTTCTCGATGATCCTCGCGCGGACAAGCGTAGTCGACTGATCGATTCACTGCTGGTACGGGCGGAATACGTGGACTACTGGTCGCTGCGATGGGGAGACCTGTTGCGAGCTCATCGCCGTTACCTGGGAGAAAAGGGGCTCGCGAGCTTCAACGGCTGGATTCGGCAGTCTGTTCGAGAAAATAAGCCGTTTGACAAGCTGACTCGTGAACTGCTGACCGCCAAGGGGAACCTGTTTACCAACGGGCCGGTTGCGTATTACTTCATCGACGAGAAGGTCGAAGATCTTGCGGAAACGTCATTTCAGGTGTTTCTTGGAGTGCGTCTTCAATGCACAAAATGTCATCACCATCCGAACGAGGTCTGGAGTCAGCAGGACTATTACGGGCTGGCAGCATACTTTTCCAAGCTGGAGATGAAAGACAGCGGGGCTCAGGGGGCTCGGTTTGGTGGTCCGAAAAGCATTCGTCCCGTCGCCATGGAGAATCCCAACCGAAAGCCACAGATGGCGGTCGCTCCGAAAGTCCTCACGGCGACGACAACGTTGCCAACGGATTCCGCCGATCCTCGGCAGCAACTGGCCGACTGGATTACCCATCGTGATAACCCTTATTTCGCCCGGAATTTTGCGAACCGGACATGGGCGGCATTATTCGGGCAGGGGCTGGTCGAACCGGTGGACGATCTGCGAGCGACCAATCCGGCCGTCATGCCACAACTTCTGGATGTCCTCGCCAAAGAACTGGCTGACCATCAATTTGATGTGAAGCACCTGTTGCGTTTCATCTGCAATTCGCGTGTCTATCAACTGGCACCGGAACTGCAATCTCAGCGAGACGCAGATGGAATGCTTCTGACTCATCGCGTACCGCGTCGTCTGTCGGCCGAAGTTCTGCTCGACGCCATCAATCAGGTGGCTGGAACCACAGAATCGTTTGCGGGACAGCCGGCGGGTTCTCGGGCCATTGCACTGCCTGACCCTTCGATCGCGTCACTGTTCCTGACAACCTTTGGCAAGCCGGCTCGAAACAGTCCGTGCGACTGTTCCCGCAGTTCGGCTCCAGATCTTTCGCAAGCATTGCATCTCGCGAACAGTACGGCACTGCAGGAAAAGATTGCATCGCCGACCGGTCGATTGGCGAACCAGTTGAAAGCGGGGCGGACCGACGACGAACTGACGAACGAATTCTACCTGGCCACGTTATCGCGATTGCCAACAGAGGATGAACGTCGCGTCATACAGGAGACGCTGGCGAGTGGCATCAGTCGGGAAGAAGCCTGGCAGGATCTGGTCTGGGCACTGCTCAATTGTGCCGAGTTTGCCTTTGGACATTGATGGCTGACGTGTGGAGAAGCAAACCGTGTTTCAAATCGATCATTCGACGCGTAACTGTGAAGGGGTGAGTCGCCGCAGCCTCTTGCAGGTCGGCAGCCTCGGCCTGTTCGGTTTGAGTCTACCGCAGTTGTTGCGAGCGGAACAAAAGGCCACGCCCAGTTCCAGCGACATCAGCTTCATCCTGCTTTGGACGAACGGGGGACTCAGTAATATTGATACTCTCGATATGAAGCCGAACGCACCGGTGGAGTATCGGGGGGAGTTTCAACCGATCGCGACCAATCTGCCTGGGCTTTCCGTGTGTGAGCACTTACCACTGATGAGTCGGCAGATGGACAAAGTCTGTCAGGTTCGGACCATTGTTCACCAGGGATCACAACACTCTGAGGCAACGCACTGGATGCTGACCGGGTACCCTCAAGTCCCCGATGTGAATGGTGCTCCCGTCGGTTCGACGATTTACCCCTGCTTTGGCTCGGTTGTGTCGAAGGAACTCGGATGGAAGAACAACCTTCCGCCCTATGTGCAATGTGCCCAGAATCCGATCGGGTATTCAGGGGGAGGTTATCTTGGATCCGCGTATAACCCGCTGATGGTCAAGCGAAATCCGCTCGATAAAGACTTTTCGGTCGACGATGTTTCGATTCCAGCAGCGGTCGGCGCTGATCGAACGATGCGTCGGCGACGGATTCTGGACAGGCTCGACAACTGGCAGCGTCAGGTCGACAAGTCGGGTGCCGCCGTGGCGGATCGAGGCGAATTCTATCGGCAGGCCTATGACCTGATCACGTCACCCGCCGCCAAAAAGGCGTTCGATCTGAGTGCCGAACCAGAATCAATACGCGAACGCTATGGCAAGACGCGAGAAGGGCAATCGACATTACTTGCTCGACGTCTCGTGGAAGCAGGCGTTCGCTTCGTGACAGTCGATTTCACGGGCTATGACACTCACGACAAGAACTTTATCCGGCTGAAAGACCCGCTGTTGCCAACCCTCGATCGCGCCTGGTCGGCATTGCTGACCGATCTTTCAGAACGAGGGATGCTGGAACGGACGGTCGTGTTGTGTGCTGGTGAGTTTGGACGAACTCCTAAAGTGAACGGTGCTGCAGGTCGAGACCATTGGCCGCTGGCCAATGCCATCGGCTTCAGCGGGGCAGGGGTGCGAATGGGAAGCATCGTCGGAGCAACGGATTCCCGGTGCGAATTTGTACTGGGACGCAGCCATTCGACGCTCGACTATGCCGCCACCATCTTCCGTTTGCTGGGGATCGATGATACTCAGGAATATCTTTCGAACGACGGTCGCCCCATTCAGATAAACAACGGCGGACGGGCCATCGACGAAGTGCTGGCCTGACAACCTGTGGCAAAAGGGGTCAGACCCTTTGGAGGGCGGCCGATTTAACTTGGAAATCGCATGCCCGGAGAGGGTCAGCCCCCTTTTGCCACGGGCTGCAAATGAACTTCTGACGTAGACGCAGCAAATGATTGCAAACGGAAGACATCGAATACGAGTCGTTTGGCGACTGATCGTCGTGCTGGCTTTTGCCGTGACAGCCCGATTCAGTGAGGCTCAACCGCAGGCCCCTGTCTACGATGAATGCCGCCTGGATTCGATTTTTCCCAACGGCGGCCGACGTGGTACGACTGTGCAGGTGGAGTTCCGTGGATATGGGGTTGGCTTGACGGGGCCGCTGCAAGTTCTGATTGACGGTCCGCCGGGAGTCACAGTCAAAGAATTGAAATCCGTCAACATCGGGGTCGCGCAGGCACAACTGCAGATTGCTGACAACGCGCCCGTCGGACGACGCTGGCTGCGAGTCTTAAACGAACGAAGTGGCCTGACAAATTATGCTCAATTCGTCGTTGGCAGCCTGCCGGAATCGCTTGAGGCAGAACCAAACGACGAGCTTGCGAAGGCACAGGTGGTCGCAGTGCCGCTGGTCGTCAATGGCCGGATTAATCCTCAGGCCGACCTGGATCTGTTCAAGTTTTCAGGTCAGGCAGGCCAATCCATCGTAGCGGCAATTGCAGCTCACGCGGTCGATGTGCATGGCCAGTACAAGAACAGTGGCATCGCTGACTTCAGCCTGGAACTTCTCGATTCTACGGGACGAACGCTGGCAACGGCTGAGGATACTGTTGGATTTGACCCGCTCATTGAATTCAAAATTCCCTCGGATGGTGACTATTACGTCCGGGTCCAGCTTCTGAATTACGGTGGATTTCAGGAAGCGGTTTATCGACTGACGCTGGGTGATGTTCCCTATGCGATCAGTGCGTTTCCGGCAGGATTTCAGCGAGGGAAGCAGCCGCAGATCGAACTGACAGGCCCCCGAGTACCGCCCAATTCGATTGTCACAGTGAATTCCGCAGAGCAGGGGGCAGAAACCCCATTTGACCCGGCCTTTCCATTACGATTCGTTTCGATCACGGATCGCGAGACCTCGGGGCTGGATCTTCCAATTCTAATGGGAGAACACCCCGAACTGCTCGAAACAGAGCCGAATGACAATCGAATGATGGCAGCCGCAATGACGTGGCCTGTCACCGTCAACGGTCGATTTCTTCAGGCCAATGACGAGGACTGGTACCGGATTCATCTGGAAGCTGACCAGAAAGTCTGGATCGAAACCGTGGCTCAGCGGTTTATTCGATCGCCGATTGATACACAGATTCAGGTTTTCGACACGGATGGAAAACTGGTCGTCGAGAACGATGATGAAGCTTTTGACCCCGGGTACGAGTGCTATCACGATTACAAAACCACCGACAGCAAGGTGATGCTGCACGCGAAGACGGCTGGAGATTTCTTCATTCGAGTCAGCGACCAGAATGGGACATCTGGGCTGGCTGCAATCTATCGCCTGACCATCGAAGAAGCATGGCCTGATTTTCGTTTGACGCACTTTCCGGATGCAGTCCCCATCTGGGGGCCAGGTTCAACCGCGTGCGTGATGGCTCGAATTGACCGCTTTGCGGACTGCCAGGAGGACATTGAAGTCTCGATCGTGGGCTTGCCAACCGGTTGGAAAACAAGCTCGGCCACGTCACTCGGCCGAATCCCTCAGCGGTACTACAACAACTATCAGAACAAAGTGTTCCTCTCGATCACTGCTCCGGCAGATGCGCAAGTCGGGACAAACCTGCCGTTTCGAATTGTCGGACGTATTCGACCCAAAGAGAGTCCCACAGGGACCAATCCTGCCGCGAAATTGCCGGCTCGCGTCCTGGGCGAACACCTTTCGTTGCCACTCAACTTGTTTTACACGAGCGATACAGGGTTCTTCCGGGCCAGCCCGGTGTCTCGTGTGGCCGTGGCAAAAGCACAGGGGCCATGGCTGGAATCCATCACTCAGGAATTCACGATCAGTCCGGGGGGGGCGACGAATCTGGAGGTGCGAGTGCACGGCGCGGGGGATGTGCAAGAAATGCCAATCACCGTCAGCCTGGTGACAAATGGAGTTGCCAGCGGTCTGGCGACGCCACGCAACATTCCGATCAAAAACGGAATCGTAACCGTCCCTTTCACGTTGCCGGCAGAAACACCCGTGGGCGAATTCGGGATCACGATTGCTCAGACATGGCGTAACGACATCCGAGTCGGCATGCCGGGCCCCTGCACAGCATTGATCAAGATGACGGTGATTCCTGCGAAGTGAATCGATTGCGCTGCGAGTAATTCGCGTCGTCGTTCAATCGTCTTCGACCACCGCGATTTCAAACGAACTGGAAACCTGAGGCGGAATCCGTTTGGGTGTGCCAGCGCTGTAATCAATGAAGGCCCAATCGGTTTGAGCCCGCGCGAGGATGATGTCTTTGTCGGACCGAGTCGTCAGGATGCGGAAACGCCGCAGCGATGTCACTTTTTTCATGTCAGCAACCCAGGTCCTGACAATGATCGTGTCGCCCAGGAGAGCAGGGGAGAGATACTCGATGAAATGGGATCGAACGACCCAGCCGCAGCCGAGTTCGGAATAGGCCTCGACGGGCCACCCCTGCACGGCCGAATGAGCCAGCGCAGCCGACTGCATCCATTTCACGTACGAAATGTTATTGGCATGCCCTAACCCGTCGAGGTCGGCATTCGCCACGGTATGAGTCCATTCAAAAATCGCTGGCATTACTGGTTCCGATCAGGGCTCCGCTGCTCATCTCCATTTTTCTGAGCAGCGGGATTCTATCCCCATTGACGGGCTGTTGCCAGAACTCAAGTCGGTCGAGTTACGTCGAAAAGTTATCCCAGCCTGCCTTGTTTCGGGGATCGACAGAATCGTAATTCCCCTGCGATCCGTTAAGGAAGTTGACTTCGCTGGTTTGCGGTCGTAGCCTAACAACCTGCGAGCTCTACCCAATCGGTGTAGAGCGTTTCCATGGACATGTCGTCTCGTAAGGATGGGAAATGAGTCGGAAGCACTTTGCGTTCGCAACAGCGTGCCTCGCCTCCTGTGGTCTGACCCTGTTTTCAGTGCATTTTCATTCAGCGAATCTTCACGGGCAGGATACGAAAGCAGACGCCAAAGGTGGTTTGCCGGTTGCTGCTGCAGGTGATCAGGTCATCATCAAGCGTGAAGCAACTCATATCGAACCGCCGCATAAGTATAAGGTGACGTTGTCTCTGGAGCCGGTTCGTTCAGTGACGTTGACGGCCCCTTTTGACGGGATCGTGCGTCAGGCCGATGCCAAGGCAAATACGAAGTTGCAACCTCAGGCCGATGTCGTTCGTCTGGATACTTCAATCGCCAAGCTGCAACTGGCACGAGCCGAAGCGGCCTTGAAAGCGGCGACGTTTGAGCAAAAACTCGCTGCGGATAAGGACGAAACCTACAAGGGACTCGCGCAGGCTCGCGTCGATGTCGCCAAGGCAGAAGCGGATCTGGCGAAGATTCATCTGGAGCAGGCCAGTGTGCGTACCCCGTTTGCCGGAGAGTTGCAGCGATTGCTGGTGAGCGAAGGGCAGCTGGTCAAAGCGGGCGATCCGCTCGCGATTGTGGTCGAAACCACCAAGATGAAAGTCGAAGTCCCGGTCGAACGCTCAGCAGCGACTCAGGGAAAGACCATGCCGATCAAGATCGAGTCAGCTGAAGTCGAAGCGAAGATCGATGCTGTGCTGCCTTTGGATGCAAAATTCGGTGCGATCCGCGATGTCTTCGAATCAGTAGCGTCAGCCGTCCTGCTGGTCGATAACGCTGATGGGAAATTCAAGGCGGGACAGACGGTCTATGTTCCGCTGATCCCGCGTCAACCGGTTGCTGAAGTTCCAGCGAGTGCCATTGGAAACCTTCCAGACGGGCAGCGTAAGGTTCAAGTCGTTCGGCATATGGTGGTTCGCGATATCCCCGTCGTGCTGATGGGCTCAGTCGGACTAAATCGTTTGTTTGTCAGCGGTGCGTTCGCAGAAGGGGATGAAGTCATTTCCGAATCTTCACATCAGTTGGGCGATGCGTTTCAGTTGAAGCCATCGTCACCCGCTGCTGCCACAGCAGGAACAGGACCAGGGTCTACTGCCCCCCCTGCCAATACCGGAACGACGACCAAGCCACCCGTAGGCTTCTAGAAGTCTTTTGAAAACTACTCCACCAGAAATCAGAGCCTCTCGAGATTGAGTGGTTTTCTGACGTGCAAGCCAACCAGGAGTTCATCGTGTCTGACGACGACCTGATTGACGGTACATACAAGCTCATCATGTGCATCGCGACTGGTGGCAGCAGCCAGGTCTGGGAGTGCATTGAACAAGCCACCGGCCGTCATCTGGCAATGAAGTTGCTGAAAGAAGACGCTCCAGACTTTAAAGAAAACAAGGCTGGGCTGAAGCACGAAGCCGATGTTCTGAAAACACTCGATCATCCACTGATCATCAAATACGACAAGTTTTCGAGCAGCCGCGATAACACATACATGACAATGGAGCACTTCCGGGCTGCCAACGTCAAATTGCAGCTTAAGTCTGATATTCGATCCGTTCACGTCCGAACTCGACTGTTGTTCGAAAGCGTTTGTCAGGCACTGTCGCACGTTCACTCGCGTGGCTGGATTCACCGCGACATCAAGCCGGACAACGTCTTGATGAACAAGGTGGGTGAAATCCGGCTGGTCGACTTTTCACTCTCCAGCAAGGAAGTGACCGGTTTCGCGAAGATGATCGGCGGGGGGAAACTGAAGACGATCCAGGGAACTCGAACATACATCGCCCCGGAAACGATTCGAAAGCAGGCCCCTACCTTTCAGACAGACTTGTACAGCCTGGGGATCATGTTCTTCGAAGTGCTTACCGGTCGCACCCCCTTCCAGGCTCCGACGCCAGAAGAACTGTTGAAGCGACATTTGCGTGACGAACCCGCGAATGCATCGGAGTTCAACAATAACGTCACTCCGGAAATGGACCGAATCATTTTCCGGTTGCTGAAAAAGAAGCCGACAGACCGTCCAGGGACCGTTGATGAAGTTCTGGCCGAACTCAAACGGATCAGGATTTTCAAAGAAGACGTTGTCGAGGTTTCGCAGACGGAAAAGGAAGACAAAGATGTGACGATGGAAAGTCTGACGGAACTTCGCCTGGACAGCCGGGCCGACGCCAAGTTGAGTCAGATGCTGCAATCCAATCCCGAATTGGCTCGTCAGTTCGCTCAGGAAAAAGCCGAAAAATCGTCGAAAAAAGCGGCGAAGCTCGCAGATCAAGCGAAAGCGATCAAAAATTCGCAGGCGGCGAAGAAACCGAGTGCGGCACCACCTGCTCAGGCACCTGCGCCGCAGCCAATGATGCCAATGCCGATGATGCCCCCGTCGTTTCCGCCTGGTTTTGCGCCTTTCCCGCAACAACCCATGCCGCCGCAGATGCCGGTCGGTCCGATGCAACCGGGGATGATTGCTCCCGGATTTCCGATACCGGGGCAGCAAATGCCTGGAATGCCAGGTCCGCAGATGATGCCAGGTCAGATGCCGATGCCACCAATGCCAGCTCGGCCTGGTTTTGTGCCGGGGCAGGGGGCGCCGCCCGGGGGAATGCCCGGATTTCCGCCGCAGCCTGCGGGACCCGGACAAGCTCCCGTCCCTGGACGCCCCGCAATCCCGGCTCAACAGTCTCCTGTTTCCCAGCCGGTAATGCCGCCGCAAGCTGCAAAAACGGGGGCTGCTCCCGTCGCACCGGCGCCTCAACCGGCAGTTCCCAACCGACCGGCAACGCCTGCGCCGGTTGCCGCAAAGCCCACAGCGGCACCACCTGCACGTCCCGGAACTCCTGCGCAGCCTCCGAAACCGGCCCCTGCTCCCATCAATCCGGATGAGATGGAGTTTATGACCGAATTGCCCGATGTGCTCTGATCTGCTATAGATACGGGTTATCTGGAGTGGGCTGACTTGTTCCGAAAGTCGGATTGTGAGAAGGAATCGGCCTGTGCCGATGTCCGGTTCGACTTTCGCCTGGGTCAGACCCCTGTTCGTTGTTCGTTTGATCCTCGGTTTCCGCAGGCGCGATTGATTGCAATCTGGCGTCGAATGCCATCGCCTCGGCCTCCGTGTTTGGTGTTTTGACTCATGAAGCCTCAATTCGTTCTGCCGTTTGAAAAGCCGATCGTTGATCTCGAAGAAAAACTTGCGAATCTCGAGTCTCAGCCGAACCCCACTCCAGCGTCACTCGACGCCATTCGAAATATGCGGGTTGAGATCGCCAAGCTGAAACGCGAAACATACGAAAACCTCGACGCGTGGCAGACGGTTCTGGTCGCCCGGCATCAGGAACGGCCGCAAGCCTGGGATTACATCGAATTGATTTGCGACGAGTTTGTTGAGCTTCACGGTGATCGGGCTTTCGGCGACGACCGAGCGATTATCACAGGTTTTGCGAAACTCGACGATCAGAAAGTTCTGCTGATCGGGCAGCACAAAGGCCGGACGCTCAAAGAACGCACAGAGTGCTACTACGGCTGTGCGCATCCCGAAGGGTATCGCAAGGCTTTGCTGAAGATGGAACTGGCGGCGAAGTTTGGCGTCCCCATCGTCTGCCTGATTGATACGCCGGGGGCCTATCCGGGAATCGGTGCTGAAGAGCGGGGCCAGGCGTACACGATCGCCGTGAATCTGCGCGACATGTCTCGGCTTCCTGTTCCCATCATTTGTGTCGTCATCGGAGAAGGGGGCTCGGGCGGGGCTCTGGGACTGGGGATCGGCGACCACGTCGCGATGCTGCAGTTCTCGTATTACTCGGTCATCAGTCCCGAGGGGTGCGCGGGGATTCTCTGGAAGAGTTCCATCCACGCCGACAAGGCGGCACGGGCGCTGAAGTTCACGGGGCGAGATTTATTGAAACTGGGCGTCGTGGACGAAGTGATTCCCGAACCTTTGGGGGCCGCTCATCGCGATCATCGATCGATGGCGGGGACGCTGAAGGCAACGATCGTCAAGAATCTGAAATCGCTGTCGCAGCTGCCTGAGAAAGAACTGCTGTCGCGTCGCTACGAGAAGTTCCGACGGATCGGCGTGTTCGAAGAGCAGGCCGCCGGCTGATCATCGCTGGATTGATCGCGTAATGTCGATCAGCAGCGAATGAGAATGGCTGCTGGCTGTGAAGTCAGAATGGCTGCTGGCTGTGAAGTCAGTTCTGGGCCGAATCGGCTGTTGAATCTCTTTTGGATGTGCTTCGGTGCCGATTTCTACCCGCTGTGCAACGTCCGATAATGTCCGTTATGTTTCCTTTTTATTCAAAAAAGGCCTACACATTGGCTTGTAGGCTGTTTTGCCAATCGTGTCCAGATCAGCTTCCAAAGATTGCCCTGCAACCGCGGATTGATCGGCGGGTGAACGGTGACAGAAAACGATGGCGATGCGAAAACGACGTCAACGCTCGTAAACGCAGATCGCTTGTCAGAACTCTTTGCGGCTGTCGACGAGCAGTGTCACTGGGCCATCGTTCACCAGTTCCACATCCATGTGTTCCTGAAAGCGTCCCGTCGCCACTGTCACTCCGCGACCACGAACTTCTGCCACAAACGTGTTGTACAGGTTGACTGCCATTTCAGGACGAGCCGCCTTGATGAAGCTGGGACGCTTTCCCTTGCGACAATCCCCCAACAGCGTGAACTGGCTGACGACCAGCATCGAGCCGTTCGCTTCGATCAGCGATCTGTTCATCTTCCCTTCGTCATCGGGAAAGATCCGAAGCCCGACCAACTTCTCGGCCAGGAAGCTGGCGTCAGTTGCTGTGTCGTCATCCGCGACTCCGAGCAGGATCAGCAACCCGACACCAATCTCACCCGTGAGCTCCCCTGCCACCGTGACCTTGGCTCTTGAGACCCGCTGAACGACAGCTCGCATTTTTCAATCCTTTGAAACTCAGCAATCAAAACGTGGAACGTTGCAAACCGTCAGTCGACCACCGCGAGTTCGACCGCCGATAGTCAACGATACCGGAAAGTGGTCGAACGACGAGCAATCGATTCTCGCGGATCAGCCAAGTCGATCACAAGCATTTCGAGTTCGGTTGAAACTCGTCTGCCCATTTGTCACCCGGTTGCGCCAGGATCAATTGCCGGATCAAAACCGCCGTCATCGGACTGAGTTGCAGTCCGGCCCGAAAATGTCCTGCTGCGAGACTGAGATTACTCATCCCCGGAACTCGGCCGATCACGGGCAGCCCACCGGGCGCATACGGACGCAGCCCCGCCCAGCATCGCTCGAATCTGGCATTTGCCAATTCTGGAATCAGGCGACGGCCGAATTCGATCAAGCCAGAAACACCACCAGCGGTCGTTCGCTTCTCAAACCCCGCCCGCTCCTCAGTCGAACCGATCAATACTCGACCGTCCGGACGAGGAACCAGGTATCGGTTGCCAACTTCGATAACGTGACGAATCAGGGAGGGGCGAGTTTCCAGCAGGACGATCTGGCCGCGAACTGGTTCGAAGTTCGAATCGAGCCCCGCTCGCTGCAAAATCGTTCGAGTCCAGGCTCCACCTGCGATAACAACCTCGCTGGCCGTGAAATCTTCGCAGGGGGTTCTCACTGATGTAATTCGTTCTCCGGTGTGAACAAGATCAATGACCGGGGTTCCCGGGCGCAAATCGACCCCCGACGAAGCACATGCCTGAAGGAGGGCTTTCAGATGACGCGGGTTTCGGACCTGCCCCAGTTCGGGTAGCAGATATCCACTGACGATTTCCGGGTGTAACGCCGGCACCAGTTCATGCAGACGTCCAGATTGAAGCGGTTCGACGGCAACCTGCTCAGCCTGCCACGCGGCAATTTTCGGATCGAGCGATTCGTTGGATTCGGGCAAACAGACTTCGACTCCACCACAGCGACGAAATCCATTATCGATTCCCGTCAACGAGCGAAGTTGTTCGGTCCATTCCGGCCACAGTAGATGACTGCCACCGCGCAGTCTGCCTTCCGCTGTTCGGGCGGCTTCGGGGTTTCCTGGCGGTAACATGCCCGCGCCGGCCCAACTCGCTTCCTGACCGAACTGGCCCTGCTCAAGCACGCGTACTCGGACGTTGTTGCGGGCAAGTTCCCAGGCGATTGACAGCCCGATAACACCCCCGCCGACAACAATCACATCCGCAGCGGGGTGGGGCAGGCTCATCGCGAAATCGATTTCTTACTGATACGACAAAAACGGAAAGATGGTCGGACACTGCGATCAGCCGCCGGAACCTCGGCTTCGAATCAAAGGTTTCGATCGGCCTTCCCATCGAAGCCTTAAGACGCGCGGACATCCGCCAAGCGGGAACAGAGTCCGTGACTATTTCTTGCCCTTCTTGGCAGCACCCGACGGGAGAGAATACACATAGGCCTGCCCCAGAGTTTTCCCATCAGCGTTGTAGACTGCTTTCAAAGCCGCTTCAGTATTGCTCCCGCTTTGAATCTTGCGGACGAATTCACCGAAGTTTTTCGCCCCACCTTTTTTCCACATAAAATCGACAAGAGTGAATCCAATCGGGCCGACTTCGCCTGGTGAAAACGTTCCGTTTCCGAAAATGTCTTCAAGTTTGGCGATGCGAGCTTCGCGCAGAATTTCACCTGCCTGCCCCGGCATCTTGACGAGGTATGGATTTCCCTTCGAATGCTGATTCGCCAAAGCGAGACCCGCGCCGCGGATGACCCAGTCAGGCAATCCCGATCCCCCTCGCTTCAGGAATGCTCCCGTCACATGCTCGATCACATTGACCTGCATCCCCGGCGATGTTTCCGTCGCGGCATCGCCGACGTCCTGCATGGCGATCAAGGCTTCTTCCATGCTGCCTGAAACTTCGGAGTGGCCAATGACTTCCCGAGGGACTTCCCGCCGGTGAATTGACTGATTGAATTCTTCATAGCCGAACCGATCCTTGAAGACGAAGACCGCCAGCTTGCCTCGCCACAGTCGCGTTTCCTTGACGTTGAAGGCACTCTTGAGCGAATCGGCTTGTTCACTGGCCCACTTGTCGATCTGTTCCAGTCGATCAGCCGAGACGTCACCATAAATCAGGAACTCACCCGCATCGCGGACGGTTGCTTCACCATTGGGGAACGTCTTCTTCCACTGTTCGGCTGTTTCCTTCTTGCGACGTTCGATCCATTGTTCAGGAGTCAGTTTTGCGAGAGCGGCTGCTTCGCGTTCTTCCAGTGTCGGGAAGGCCTTCTTTGGATCGTCGCCATCGAACTTGGCCCCTTCTTCGATCCATGTCTTGACGTTGTTGTACCACTTGCGAGTAATACCCGTCTGATTTCCAGCAGGCATGACGGGCTGGTCGTCGCCATTGATCAGACGCCACATCCGGCTGCTGTCGAGGCTGCCCGCGATGATGACACGACCGCTCGATCCCCCCTGCATCAGCTTTTCAAATGATGTGACCGAGAATCCGCTTCGCTTTTGACGATCATTGTGGCAACGCCCGCAGGTGTCCATCAGTTCCGGCATGATGTCTCTGGTGAACGAGACCTTTTCGTTGCCGGTTGCTTTGACAACGTCAACACGTGGAGGTGCAGCCGCAGGCTTCTTGTCGAGTGACGCCAGTTCGGCGTTCTTGTCGGCCCCGTCAAATTTCGCACCTTCATTGATCCAGGTCATGATGGACTGGATCTCTTTGTCTTTCAGCGCTTCGCCTCCCTTGGGCATTCGCTGTTGAGCATTCGGAGTCACCAGCTTCTGGACGAGCCAGCTTGCCTGGGCATTTCCTGCAACTGCAACCGGTCTGCCGCCCCCCTTCTCCATGGCCGCGAATGAATCGAGCCTCAAGCCTCCCTTGGCATCACCTTCAGCATGACAGCCAACACACTTGGCGACGAAAATCGGAGCGACATCTTTTACAAAGCTGACCGTTCCTCGACCGCTCGACTTCGTAAACAGGGACTTTGCTTTATCCAATTGCACACGAATTGGCTTCAGGGACGCATCGGTTTCGGGAACCCCGTCTTTGACGAGTTTGTCCAGGCGCGACTCAATGTCCTTCAGCGACGTTTCGGCTTCGTCATATTTCTTCTTCGAGACGAGCGACGAAATCTCTTTCACATCGTTCCCGATGTCTTTCAGCTCTTTTTTCTGTTCGGCGGTGGTTGCACCGGCCGCGAAACCGGCAGCAAACAGGAACAGCATCGAGCAGCAGCTCACGCGAATGATCGGAACGATTTGTCGCATGGGTTTGATTCCAGCAAAGTCGGCGAGGTTCGACATCGCGTCGCAGTGACGCACCTTACGGTCAAAGAGTATACGTCAAATTCGCCAATCGCGACAGACTTCGCGAGGTTTCCCTCGATTCCCTGTCCCGGAAAGTTGGCCGATTGTGGATACGCCCTGAAACCGATAATCTCAAACCCCGAAGCGGTTCAGAATGTTCGTTTTTTGTCCCCTGCCCCGAAAATATCAGTGTCCACATGGAGACGGTTCCCTCGGATATCGAACGCAAACGCGACCGACTGCTGGGAATCCTGCAAGGTTACGGTCGGGTTGCCGTGGCGCTTTCCGCCGGAGTTGACAGTAGTGTCGTTGCCAAGGGAGCTCACCTCGCCTGCGGATCCAACGCCATTGCCGTGACAGCCGTCAGTTCCAGCCTGGCCGCAGGGGAGCTCGAACAAGCCACCTCCGTGGCCGAATCCATCGGAATCCGCCACCGCGTCATTCACACGCAGGAATTTTCTGATCCAAACTACCTTCAGAACCCCACAAACCGTTGCTACTACTGCAAGTCGGAACTGTACTTACGTCTGACGGAACTCGCCCCGACCCTGGGAGTCGATGTTCTGGCGAACGGTGCCAACCTCGATGATCGAGGTGATTACCGACCCGGAATGCAGGCGGCGGGCGAATTTCAGGTCCGTTCCCCCCTGATCGAAGCAGAGTTCACGAAATCCGACGTCCGGGAACTGGCCAAGATTTGGGGACTGTCGGTCTGGGACAAGCCAGCGACCCCCTGCCTTTCCAGCCGGATTGCCTACGGAGTCGCCGTCACTCCAGAACGCGTTCAGAGAATTGATCGGGCCGAACAGTTTTTGCGGCAGGAGTTGAACCTGCGCGAACTGAGGGTTCGGTGCGAGGCCAATGAACTGGCTCGGATCGAAGTCCCGCTTGAGGCCATCGAGATGCTGACGTCCCCTGCCCTGCGTGACAAAGTTCGGGAACACTTTCACTCGCTGGGATTTCGATACGTCACGATTGATCTGGATGGATTTCGATCCGGAAGTCTGAACGCAGTTCTACCGGTGCTGCAGTGACGCTTGAACTCGCTCAACGTAGGATTCAAACTCCGCGTTCATTTTCGAGATGATCAGTGTACTGAGCACTATCGAGATTATGACTGTGGTTGCCGCCAGAACTTTTCGAGCTCTCCCTGTGGTCGCCAGTGCACAACCTGCAAACAAGCCACAGACGAGTCCACTGATCAATGTCTGGCCGTAGACAAGATAATGAACCGTTGGATAGAACTTCTGCCCCGGTCTCGGACGATGCAATTGCCAATTTGTGGGACTGATCAGTTCGCTGGATTCCGGAATTGAAGCAAACGCTGTCGCAATTGCTCGCTCTGCCAGGTAGGCGTCAACAAGTGCCATGCTGCAAAGTCCGACGGGAATTCCCACAAGTCCCCCCAGCAGGATGCGTGTCCATTGATCGGAAAGCGTCACATTGGGCAGGACGGCTCCGATCATCATTCCCATCAGCCAGACCCGGCTCCAGCGGATGTCGCCATAAAAATCCAGCAACCAACCGCCGCGCTGCAGATATTGAGATTCGACCAGCCAGCCCACATGGTCGTTTTTGAATACCACGACCAAAACTGCTGTCGCGAACCCCGAGAGGATGGCCATTCCGACTCGAGTCCCCAACCACCGGGTTTGAAGCTCCATCTGGCTCAATTTTGCTGGAGCACTTTCAGGGGCTTCAATTGCGGGAACGGTTTGATTCATGGCCTGCTCGCTGATTTCATGTCAAGAACGTGGATCGCATTGCGAGTTGATTCCGACAGCATACCTTCGGTCTGGATGGAATCCACAACAAAGGCCTTGCTTGTTCAGCATTCATCGGTGTTTCAGTGGTTAAATAGACTTCAATTCGGTCAAATCATAGTAGGAAGTAACCGGTGGCTGGCTTGTGCTAGACACCGTCGTTGGTCGAACTCTATTCCACTGCCGGAAACGCTGACTCGAAGTAGTCTTTGGGTTCATCCGAAGTTTTGGGGGGAAGGGTTGCAAAAGCGGACATGACAGTCACCAATGGAGTTGTGCTAGCAACAC
>CAXBSB010000150.1:0-20038 GCA_963977965.1 uncultured Schlesneria sp. | reverse complement strand
GATAAGTACAAACGAAATAGCCTTGCTGTTTTTCTGTCCCCATTCAAGCAATTTACTTTTAAAATTAAATTCGGTAATCTTAACTTACCTGCACCGCTGGAAGAATGGCTAACCAATCCTTCTCCTGACTTCAGCCGACCACAAAGAGATCCGGTGTGGAGAATGTGGGCATTCGCAATTGCCAACGCCTTGTCCAAACACTTTCGCATTGAAGCCCAGGGTGTCATACAAGAATTTCAAGCTGGTGCTCCTGCGGGGCCTCCAATCAAAAATGAGCGTGACTGCCTGACAGGGATTTGCGTCTCTTTCGAACCAGATCCAGTGATCTTTTCCGAAACGCAGGTCTCATCAGTTGCGCTACGAAGAAGGCTTGAGGAACTGTCGCTTCTGCATAGCGGCGTTAAGATTTCCTTTGATGACAAGTCTTCGGCAACGACCGAGGAATTTCAGTTTTCTTGCGGCATTCAGCAGTTCGTAAAGAATCTGAATCGTGATCGAATCCCTTTGCACGATGTCATCATGGTCGAAGGCGAGGCGAAAGGAATTGACTTTGAAGTCGGAATTCAATTTTGTAATAAACCTGACGAGGTCATTCGGTCGTACGTGAATGATCGGTATTGTCCTGATCGGGGGACGCACGTCACAGGAGTGCGAATCGGGTTAACCCGAGCTCTGAAGAAGGCTGTGATCGGGCAACAGAAACTGTCTGCCAAGGACAAAGGCCTGACAGCCGTCATTTCGATTCGTATGGACGCCCCGCAGCTCATGGGAGCCTGCAGGAGTAGTTTGGGAACGCCTGAGGCACGAACAGTCTTGGCATCCCATGTTGGAACGCAACTGACGGAGTATTTCTCCACAAACCCTGATGTAGCAAGAGCAATCGTTCAAATAGGGAATACGCAAAACCTGTCAAGAGATACAGGATTGATGTCAGAAGTGAGATTGATCAACGAAAAAACCCCCGAAAATCAGGGGTTTCTTGAACTTGCCCGACCAGGATTCGAACCTGGACAAACAGAACCAAAATCTGTTGTGCTACCGTTACACTATCGGGCACCTTGCGGGGCGTAATCTATCGGATGGCTGTCAGGGCTGGCAAGGTTCAGATTGCCTTTGGTCACGAATTCCTGACATTATTGCTTGCCCGGTGGTTCGGCTCGTCGGTTCGAATTTCGGCGTTTCGAAGTTCTTGACCGATTTCGCATACTGGTTCACATACGGGCTTTTCCACAAAACTCACGCTTTCGGGGGAACGCCCAGCGATTTGCCTCCGTCGATGGCGATGCAGGTTCCGGTGACCATGGCTGCTGCGTCGCTGGCGAGATAAAGGATTGCTTCCGCGACCTCTTCCGGTGTGATCATCCGGCGATGAGCTCGGGCCAGCGGGCTGGCGTCGATGAATTGCTGGCGAGTGGCTGCGACGTCGGTGGCTCGAGCGAGGTCTGCGTTCATCATTCCCGTGTCGCCGACCGGGCCGGGGCAGACCGCGTTGATCCGAATTCTGTCGACGGAATGGCACAGTGCCAGGCTTTTGGTGAGGCCAACAAGTGCGAGTTTACTGATGGAATAGACCGGATCGTGAGCTCGCGGCAGGATTCCCGCGTTGCTGGCGGTGTTGATAATGGAACCTCCTCCGGCCGCTCGCAGGTGGGGGATTGCGAATTTGCAGCCGAAAAATGCGGCCTTCAGGTTGATGTCCAGGCAATCGTCCCAATCCTGCTCCGTCACCCCCTCGATCGGCCGAGTCATCCCGATTCCGGCGTTGTTGACGAGAATATCCAGGCGTCCTGCAGTCGAGACGATGGACGAAATCCAGGATTCCAGATGAGAAATCGAGCGGACGTCGCATTCTTGAGATAGGATTCCCAGACGTCCAAACTCCGGGCGGTTGGCCTGATCAAGGATTCGATCACAGACAAACACGCGCGCTCCGGCATTTGCCAGACAGCGTGCGGTCGCACGGCCAATCCCGCTTTCCCCTCCCGTTACGGCAGCAACTTTTCCGGTCAAAGGGTTCGATGTCGGCTGACTCATAGCTGTATTCTCCTTGTGACAAATAAGTTGCGTCGGATTGATTTGAGTGGTTGAGGTGAGATCTGTCGTCTCGAATGAATGAGCGATTCGTAGCGGAAATCTGGATTTGGCGACTTCTGAACGCGGTTCGGGTGAGGTTCAATCCCCGCAATCGGCAAATTTTGTGTCATCAAAGTGATTTGCGTCATCGATTCGACAAATCTGTTGTACAAGTCGGTTCCTGGGTCAGTTTGCGGTTTTGACGGAATGGAGCGGCGAATTTTCCTCAATCACTTGCTGAACAGGAAGTTGCAACAATTTGGTTGGACGGGCTGAATTTTTTTGATAACATCTACACGAACGTTTCCGGCGTCCTATGGGTAACTCTGATACCCGCAACTGATTGCTCCATCAATCATGCGAGGTCGGCAGATACGTCGGGGGTCCTGAGTTTCAGCGGAAAGGGTGGCGAGTCCATGGTACGAAAATGTCAGACGCGACAAAGTCTGGCGGCCTCGTGTGGCGCCTGGTTCAGTGCGGCGGCATTCGCGCTGGCCTTTGCGGGTGTGGGTCCAGTGGCTCATGCTCAAGATAAGTCTGCGCCCGATAAGGCTGCAGCAGACAAGGTGACAGGTAAGGAATTCACGACCGGTTCGTCCGACGTGATTATTACAGAGATCAACCGTCAGATTCGCGAAGCGTGGAAGGACAACGAAGTCACTCCCTCTTCCGTTGCGGACGACAACGAATGGCTGCGACGAGTTTATCTCGACATCGTCGGCCACGTTCCTTCGCTCGAAGAAGTTGAAGCATTCGCTGCCGACAAGGACAAGGCGAAGCGGACGAAGGTGATCGACAAGCTGTTGGACGATCCCGCCTACGTTCGTAACTGGACCACGATCTGGACCAACCTCTGTATCGGCCAGCAGACTCCTCGACGAGTCAGTCGTGCTGGAATGCAGAAATTCTTCCGCGAGGCGTTCAGCCGGAACCGTCCTTGGAAAGACATCGTTTCTGAACTTGTGACTGCCGAAGGTCACTACGAAGAAAACGGTGCCGTCAACTTCCTGCTGGCTCAGATGCAGGATCAGGACGACGGTGTCCAGATGACCGCCAAGACCACTCGATTGTTTATGGGGATGCAGGTTCAGTGCACTCAGTGCCACAACCACCCCTTCAACGACTGGAAGCAGGATCAGTTCTGGCAGTTCAACAGCTTCTTCCGTCAGACCGGTAAGGTTGATCATCGCAAGTTCGATCCGAAGACTGGTCGTATGGTCGATGATTATTCCGAAATCGTTGAACGGAATTTCTCGGGTCCTGTCTACTTCGAAAAGCGTAACGGCCTGATGCAGGTTGCGTATCCGATTTACCTCGGAGCTGAAGTTGATCCAGGCGATTCGACAGATCGCCGTAAGGAACTCGCCAAGCACATGATTTCCGGCGAAAAGCCGATGATCGCCATGGCAATGGTGAACCGCACATGGGCTCACTTCTTCGGATACGGGTTCACTCGTCCAATCGACGACCTGGGACCTCACAATCCTGCCACACACCCTGTGTTGCTTGACTACATGGCGACCGAGTTCGTCAAGAGCGGCTATGACTGCAAGCAGTTGATGCGCTGGATCGCGAACAGCGAAGCCTACAACTTGACCAGCCGTGGCACCAAGAAGAACGAACGTGATAACCCTGCGGCTGGTGAAACCGCTCTGTTCACTCACGTTTATGTGAAGCCAATGTCGGCTGAGCAGTTGTATGATTCGCTGATCGTTGCCACGAACGCTCACAAGTCAGGCCGATCGGGCTGGGAGCAGTCTGAAAAGCAGCGACAGGAATGGTTGCAGCAGTTCATCCGAACCTTCGGAACGGATGACGGCGAAGAGTCGAATTCGTTCGACGGCACGATTCCTCAGGCACTGATGATGATGAACGGTCAGCTCGTGACCGACGCCGTCAGCGTCAAGGCTGGTAGCCACCTCGGCGAAGTTCTCGCTGGCAAAGGGAACGAAGTCATTAAGATCAACCGGCTGTACATGAGTGCCCTTGGCCGTCAGCCCTCCAAGCAGGAGCAGGCTTCGGCAATGGCATACCTGAAGCGCAGCCGTGATCCACTGACGGTTTACCAGGACTTGTTCTGGGCTCTGTTGAACTCCAACGAGTTCATTTTCAATCACTGATGACGTTTGACATGACCTGTGGCGGACGGGAAGTCCTGTCCGCCAGTTTTCGAATTCAAATCCACTCTGTTCTCAAAACGACTAGGAGCTACACATGACTCTTCCAACACCATCCGGCATGTCACGTCGCCACTTCATGCGGCACATGGCAGCCAGTGCTGCAACGATTCCTGCTCTCGATTTCATCGCTCACATGCAGGCCAATGCGGCTGAACTGAAGAAGCGAAACAAGGCCTGCATCCTGATGTGGATGAGCGGCGGTCCTCCAAGCATCGATATCTGGGACTTGAAGCCAGGTTCCAAGAACGGCGGGGAATTCCAGCCAATCGCCACCAAGGGCAATCTGCAGATCAGCGAACACATGCCCAAGACCGCAATGGTCATGGACAACCTGTCTGTTGTGCGAGCCATGAGTACCCGTGAAGCAGATCACGGTCGTGGCCGCTACTACATGCACACCGCTTATGTTCCAAACCCAACCGTGGTTCATCCTGCGTTCGGTTCGGTCGTCAGCTACGAACTCGGCACGAAGCGGAAGGAACTGGAAATCCCCGCATTCGTTTCGATCGGTGGCGGCGGCAGCAGCCCCGGATTCATGGGGATGTCACACGCTCCGTTCCTCGTTGACAACAGCGGAAACATCCGCAATGCCAGCATGGGGGATCTGGGTCCAGATCGTCTGAATCAGCGTCTGAGCATGCTGGGTGTTGTTGAAGACAACTTCATCAACTCGCAGCGTGGTGAATCAGGCCAGGCCCACAAGGACATCTACCAGAAGGCCGTCAACCTGATGACCTCGAAGCAGATGGCTGCGTTCAAGGTTGCTGATGAAAAGAAAGAAATCCTGGACATGTACAGCCCTGCTCCTGCTGCTCCTGGAGCAATGGGTGGTGGTATGGGTGCTGGCAACCAGTTCGGTCGCAGCCTGTTGATGGCTCGCCGCCTGGTCGAAGCAGGTGTTCCATTCGTCGAAGTCGATTTCGGCGGCTGGGACTTGCATGCCAACGTCTTCCAGACCCTGAAGACCCAGCGCCTGCCAGCTCTCGATGCTGGTATCGCCGGCCTGACGGCAGACCTGAAGCAGCGTGGAATGCTGGACGACGTGGTTCTGGTGTGGATGGGCGAATTCGCTCGTACCCCACGAATCAACCAGGACGTCGGCCGCGATCACTGGGCTGCCAGCTGGTCAGTCATGATCGGTGGTGGTGGACTCAAGGGTGGTGTCGCTGTCGGTGAAACCGACAAGGACGGTACCTCGGTCGCCAGCGACAAGGCTTACCAGCCAGGGGACATCTGGGCGACAGTCGCTCATGCCCTCGGAATCCCGCTCGATACGGTTCACACCTCGAAGCGTGGTCGTCCGATGAAGATTGCCAACGGTGGTACCGCGATCAAGGAATTGATCGGCTGATCACTGCGAAGCAGCGATGCAAAAACCCACTGGGGGGCTGCTTATCAGCCCCCCGGTGTTTTGACAGATGCAAGCTAACTCGTGCTGCCTAGCGAACGACGGCTGCTAGCGAACACCGTTCAGCAATCATTCCGGAATCAAATCCTGGAATCGAATTCTGCTGAAAGCTGACCGCTGAGAGCTTTCGACGAATCTGTAAAAAGCGTTCATCCGTGAGTGAAACAGAAGCCCGCACTGAGCCGGTTTCGCCCGTGGCCCCCAGCCCCGAGTTCGTGCAACTTTTTACGCATCATCAGCGACGATTGTTCCTGTACATCCTGTCGCAGATACCGAATCCGATCGAAGCGGAAGAAGTTCAGCAGGAAACGAATGTTGTGATCTGGAGCAAGTTCGCCCAGTTTCGGCCCGGGACGAATTTTCAGGCGTGGGTCAGTCAGATTGCCACCTTTGAAGTTTTGAAATACCGAAGCCGCAAAAAGCGAGATCGAATCCAGTTCAGCGACGAGTTTCTCGAAACCGTATCGCGTGAAGCGCTGGAACGGTCCGATGAATTAGAAGAACGCCGCAAGGCGCTGGTGGAGTGCATGGGCAAGTTGCGTCCCCGAGATCGCGAACTGATTGAGCAGCGATATGCTCCAGGCGAGAAAGGGAAGCATCTGGCCGAGCAGATTGGTCGTCCGGCAAATTCTGTCTATCAGTCACTGGGGCGCATTCGTCGCAGCCTGATGGAATGTATTACACGCCGGATGACAACGGGAGGTGTTCAGTGAGTTCGGACGAGACCATCATCGCCGAAATGACGCCGCTGCTGGAGGCGTTGTGCGAGGGTCGTCTTGCGCCCGAACAGGCCGCACGTCTGGAGCAGTACGTGCTGACCTCGGATGCCGCTCGCTGGCACTACATCACTTACATCGACCTGCATGGCTCGCTGTACTGGAACGCAGGGGGGGCTGGGTCAGCCGAAGCGTTGTCGTCCGATGACATCCCTGTCTGGACCGGGCAATCAGAAGTCGAACCTGTTTCAATCGGGCTTGATGGTCCGTCCAAACGAGTTTCGAAGCGCGGATCACGCTGGAACGTCGCTTTCTATTCGATGGTTTCGGTCTGTGCGTGCCTGGCGGTGCTCGTCGGCTGGACTCAATTCCGTCCGAATCGAACCGTCGAAGTCGTTCAGCCTGACGTGAAACCGCAACCCGTCGTTGAGCAGGTTGAGAAAGTCAACCTCCCCGTCGCTCCCGTTCATCGGTATTCGCCGGTCGAATTGGCTGCCAATGCAGAGACGGGCAATGGCATGGCTGCCAGTGGACTTGGTCCCGTCCGTCCGCCAGTTCAGTCGAACGCGGTCGTTCCTCCGCCACCACAACCCAAGCACGAGAATCTGGATTCGCAAGAGGTCGTTGCGGCGATCAATACAGAGATTCGACGAGGCTGGGAGGTTGCTTCGGTTCGTCCTTCGCCCGTTGCCGACGATGCCGAATGGCTGCGTCGCGTATCGCTGGATCTGATTGGCCGGATTCCGACTGTAGACGAAGCAGAAGCGTTTCTGTCCAGCAAGCGACCGAACAAGCGATCTGAGGCGATCGACAAGTTGCTGGACAATACAGAGTTTGCTCGCAACTGGACGACGGTCTTTACGAACGTGTTGATCGGTCGGCGATCCGATCCTCGAGTCAACCGCCCAGCCTTCCAGAAGTTTTTGCGGATGTCGTTTGCCGCAAATCGGCCATGGAACCAGATTGTTTATGATCTGGTTGCAGCCGAGGGAAACAACGTCGAGAAGGGTGAAACCAACTTCCTGATCGCCCATCTGAACAACGATGCACTTCCTGCAACCGCAGTGACGGCTCGAGTGTTTCTGGGTGAGCAGTTGCAGTGCAACCAATGCCATAACAATCCGTTTAATAAGTCTCAGCAGTTGTCGTTCTGGGAAATGCACAGCTTCTTCAGCCAGACAGCATGTGTGCCGCGTCAGGCCATTGATCCGAAGACTGGCAAGTCAAAGTATTCGTACACAGAACTGGTGACTAACACAGCCGATGGACCTATTTTCTTCGAGACACAGAATGGACTGATGAAGGTGGCGTTCCCTCGATTCCATGGTGAATCGGTCGACGCCAGTCCCGAAACGAATCGGCGAGCTGTTCTGGCACGGATGATGACCGAGGGTGATCAGCCTCAACTGGCATCAGCTTACGTAAACAGAATGTGGGAGCATTTCTTCGGACAGGGATTCACCCATTCGGCCGACGATATGGGACCGCATAGTCCCGCCAGCCATCCAGAATTGTTGCAGCAACTTTCTCGGCAATTCATTCGCAGTGGGTATGACACAAAGCAACTGCTTCGCTGGATCTGTAACTCCGATCCTTATCAGCTCACCAGTCGATTTGGAGTCGACAATCGGGATGATGATCCTGTTGAAGGAGCCTTGCCGGTCTTCAGTCGTATGTACGTCAAGCCGATGACTCCTGAGCAGGTTTACGATTCTTTCGTGATTGCGACGAAAGCTCATCAATCAGGTGGAGTTGACTGGGAACAGGCGGAAGGCCAGCGACAGCGATGGTTGTCGCAGTTCGTCGTCGATTACGGCACAGATGAAAATGAAGAGGCGATGGAACTGGATGGAAATCTGGTTCAGGCCCTGACATTGATGAATGGGAAGCTGATTGAAAAGGCTCTGGAAACAACGCCAGGGACATACCTGGGCGAAGTCATCCGCAGTCGCAGCGATGAGAAGGAAAAGATCCGCGAGCTCTGTCTGGCAGCGCTGTCGCGTCCACCGACGCCCACCGAGATGGCAGCCATGCGTAAGCTGGTCCGTCGCGAAGGGACGCATGTCCGAGGGACCGCTCGCGCAAACTCAGAGACCGAAGGTTACCAGGACCTGTTCTGGGCTCTGTTGAATTCGAACGAGTTCACGGTTATTCACTAACACCGTATTCACTGATACCGCATTCAATGATGCGAGCATTCGCTGATAACATGCCGACGTCGAGGCACTTCAGCCACTCAATTCCCCTCAGGGTTCTCAAAGTCCTTTGAGCAATTCTCCGAATCGTTCGAGCACCTGGAAGGGGATCTGATGTTCCCCGGCGAAGCGGATGAATTCCACATCGGCTCCAGATTCGATCAGCAGCTTTTGAAGGTCTTCCGCGGCTTCATAGGGAAGAATCGGGTCGTGCGTTCCGTGACTCTGCAGGACTCGCAAGCCCTTATGGTTTGGAGCGAGGCTGCGCCATACCGTTTCGTTCAGCAGTGTTCCCGACATGGCAACCAGAGCTGCCGGATTCTGATCCAGATGCAGAGTTGTTTCTGTCGTCAGCATGGCCCCCTGCGAGAACCCTCCCAGGACGAGTTGTGAGACCTGCAGACCGTATTGTTTGCAGATTTGAGTCACGGTTTCGGTCAGTAACTCGCGGGCTTCGGAAAGTCCTGCGGGCTGGCTCGTGCGCATTTCACGAAATCGGCCGGTGGCGACGGCGAGTTGCAGTTTGAAGATATCGATCGCCCACCAGGCTCGCCCGCCGGGTAAACCAGATTCGTCTAATGTGAGCGGAGCTTCGGGAAATACGAATGCGATGCGGTCTTCGAGTTGTCTAAATTCATCGAAGAGTTCATCTGCGATCGGGACAAGATCAGAGCCGGAAGCTCCGTAGCCGTGACACAATACGACGATGACGTGAGGTTTTGCGTTCACGGGGAGGCGGTCAATGATTCGGCACTTCAGGCGTCCGATCGTTTCGATTCGCATGCGAGTTCCTGTGGATTTCTTAAGCAGATTTTTGACTTCTGGAACAGTTCTCAAGACTGAGAGATTACATCCTTTTCAGTTGATTCGTCTCTGTACTGAGGGGGACTTCCGATAGAATTTGAGCGAGAGCACGACAATACCAACTCAACATCCCACCTGGAATATCCCGCCCTTCCACTGCTTGAGTTACCTGGAGACCAACATGATCAGCTCACTCACCAAATCAACATCCTACGGACTCGTTCTGGCCGTACTCCTGTGTTCAGCCCCCGACGTGTGGGCTCGATCCGGGTCCAGTGCAATGTTTCGTCGATATGTTCAGCAGCAGCAGAAGCAGCAGCAACAGATGATGCAGATGCAGCAAAAGGCGATGATGGAAGCGATGGCCCGTCAGGCCGCGATTCAGAAGAAGGTTCGTGAAAACCTTGCGGCAGCGTCCAAGGCTCGATCTGAGAAGGAAGAGCAGGCTCACCAGAATATCATCAATCGCCGAAAGGCTGAACAGGCTGCAAAAGATTCAAAGCCCAAAGAAACCGAATCGACTCGTACAACGACAAAGCCGTGATACTCATCGTCCTGCGTTCTGGGATTTCAGTCAGGTTATTTTGAGCGACGCATGAATCTACAACGGCGTTGTGCGTGGCGATTGTTTTGCCAAACTGTCCATAGGACGTGATTTCGCGCGAAGATTGGTCGTGTGAATTCTGTCCACTCTGATAACTGGCAAAGGTGGGGCGGTAATTCGGCCGCTCCTCTTCGGGCTCAGCGAATTCGACAGTAATTTGCATCCAGAACAACCGAATCGTTGATTGCCCCTCTCACGAACGAGTACTCAATTCCAGCATCTCCCGCAGCCTGGAATTACTCTTCCTCACTCCGATTCGCCCTTTCAGGCCCGTTTCATCTGAACCTGAATTACAGATGAAAATCCATAGGGTGGAAATCCTTGTGGCTTAAACTCGGCTGATGGAATGTCTTTGGCGGAAGCAAGACTGACCGGACCCGCTCGAATGAGAGCGTTTTCGCTGATCGCCGGGTGCTACGATGGTTGACCGATTCGTGATTCGTCAGTTCAGCCTCTTTTTGGGGTTTTGCTTCTACTGCGCATTGTGTCTCAACGTGGCAGCACAGGAACGAACCGAACCAGATGGACTGAAGTTTTTTGAGAAGCACATCCGACCGGTTCTGGTAAAGGAGTGTTATTCCTGTCACTCGAACGCCAGTGACGACATCAAAGGGAAACTGACGCTCGATACGCGTGCCGGGATCCGTAAAGGTGGCGATCGTGGTCCAACGGTCGTACCGGGTGACGTTCGACAGAGTCTGCTGATCCGCGCCCTGCGGCACACCGACGCCAAACTCAAAATGCCGCCCGGCAAAAAGCTGCCAGAGGAAGTGGTCTCAAACTTCGAAACCTGGATCGCAATGGGGGCACCGGATTCGCGCGATGGCGATGCGGTCGTTGGTGACAAGTACACCGCCGACATGGAGCAAGGTCGAAGGCACTGGGCATTTCAGCAGCCGAAGACCGCTCAGATTCCGAATGTGAAACGTACCGAATGGCCCCGCACGGATGTCGATCGATTCATCATGGCCCGGATGGAATCGAAGGGGTTGATACCTGTAGCAGACGCGGATCGACGGACGTTACTGCGGCGCCTGTCGTTTGATTTGACGGGCCTTCCTCCCTCCACCGAAGACATGACGGCGTTTGAGAGTGATCCGTCTGACCAGGCGATTGAGCGAGCGGTCGATCGACTTCTGGCTTCACCGAGATCGGGTGAAAAGTGGGCACGACACTGGCTCGATCTGGCCCGCTATGCGGAAAGTACTGGCAAGACAGTCAATTTCTATTATCCGCATGCATGGCGTTATCGTGACTATGTCATCGCCGCGTTCAACAAAGACAAGCCATACGATCAGTTCATCAAAGAACAGCTCGCAGGCGACCTGATGCCTTCGGATGATCCTGGCATCGAAGCCGAACGACTGATCGCCACGGGCTTCCTGGCGATCGGGCCAAAAACTCTGAACGAACGTAGTGGACTGAAGTATGAACTCGACATCGTTGACGAGCAGATCGATGTCACCACACAGGCGTTCCTGGGGATCACAGTCGCCTGCTCACGGTGTCATGACCATAAGTTTGACCCCATTCCGCAAGCGGACTATTACGCGCTGGCAGGAATCTTCCGCAGTACAGAAGTCTGCTACGGAACGGTGAGCTACATCAATGCCCAACGACAAACTCGCCTGGTGACTCTTCCAGAAAAGGCAAATGTTGAAACGGCTGCTCCGCACCTGTCCGATCGCGAGCGACAGCAATTAGAAGCACAGATCAAAGACGCTCGCAATTCGATCCGCAGCATGAAGGATGGACTTCAGCAGTTTTTTGCTCAGGGGCGAATTTCCTTGTTACAGGCTCAACTTGATGCCTGCGAAGTAGATGGTCGGCCGAAGCGCCTGGCCATGGGAGTTCGCGACAAGCCAACGCCCGCAGGTACGGGGCTTCGATTGGGTTCTCGTGGGCGTCGTTTCGGAGATTTCACGTACGACGGTATGGAATCGATCGATGACAGCCCCGTTTATGTCCGTGGTGAACCCGATCAACCGGGCGAGCGACGTGTCCCTCGCGGGACTCTTCAGGTCATCAGCACAGAACCGCTCGTGATCGCTGCCACAAGCAGTGGTCGTCTGGAACTTGCCAACTGGATCGCAAGTCGGAGCAACCCACTGACCGCGCGCGTTATGGTGAATCGAGTCTGGCTGCAGTTGTTCGGACGCGGACTGGTACCAACGGCGGATGATTTCGGCCTGGCTGGCCAGCAACCGTCGCACCCGGAATTGCTGGACCACCTTGCCATTCGATTCATGGAGGATGGATGGAGCGTCAAGAGGCTGATCAAGTACCTCGTCACGAGTCGTGTTTACCAATTGAGTACGACTGCTGATAACGGGGCGATGCAGGTTGATCCCGACAACGTATTCTTCTGGCGCATGCAGCCTCGTCGTTTCGATGCCGAGTGCTTGCGGGATGCGATGCTGGCAGTGAGCGGTCAGCTGACGGCGACACCGCCGGTTGGTTCCGCAGTGGCACGCGCGGGCGAAGGTCCCGTTACAGGCTTCAGCCGTCGATCGGCACTCACTGCAGTCAACGATCCCAGGAACACGCATCGCTCAATTTATCTGCCAGTCATTCGGGACAATCTGCCGGAATCCATGGGACTGTTTGATGGTGCTGATCCTTCACTGATTGTGACCAGTCGCAAGCAGACAACTGTCCCATCGCAGGGCCTGTTTCTTTTGAACAACGAGTTTGTCATGCGAGCGGCCGATGCTATGGCGGACAATCTGCTTCGTGTCGAAAGCGTACCTGATCGAATTCACGAGGCGTTTCTTGGTCTTTATGGTCGGTTGCCGACTTCGGGTGAACAATCTGCAACTGAAAAGTTTCTAAAGAATTATCAGGATCGTCTGGCAACGGAAGGGGTGGTTGAAGCACGACGTCCGAAAGAGACCTGGAGTGCCTTCTGTCAGGCAATGTTTGCCAGTGCGGAGTTTCAGTATCGAAAATGACGGAACGGTTCGAAGATCGTGCGTGGGGAAGAATAAGATGCTGACTCGACGTGAACTGTTGCAGGTGACTGGATCAGGATTTGGCTTCCTGGCCCTTGCGGCATTAGCACATCAACAGGCAGCCCGCGCGAGTGAAGAATCGGGTCCACTGGCCCCCAGAGAGACTCACTTTGCCCCGAAGGCGAAGCGAGTGATCTTTCTCTGCATGGAAGGCGGCCCAAGTCACGTCGATACCTTCGACCATAAGCCGACACTCACGAAGGATGATGGCAAATCGATTCCATGGGCAAACGGCGCCGCGCGAGGTCGCTTGAAGGGTTCGCCATTCCAGTTCATGCAGCACGGTGAGAGCGGGCTCTGGATCAGCGAGTTGTTTCCTGAAGTTGCAAAGCACGCTGACAAATTATGTGTTCTGAACGGGATGCATACGGATCGACCAAACCATGCACAGGCCTATTTGCAGATGCATTGCGGACTGTTTCAGTTTCCGCGACCGAGCATGGGGGCGTGGGTGCTGTACGGGCTGGGAACCGTGAATCAGAATCTTCCTGGATTCATCACGATCAATCCTCCCAGCAGTAATGGTGGGTCCGCGAACTATGCGGCATCGTTCCTGCCCGCAGTCTATCAGGGGACTCGAATTCAACAGCAGTCAGGCCAGGAAACAGTCAGCAATCTGCAAAACAGACGACGATCAACGGAGACTCAACGCTTACAACTCGACTTTACGCAGGAGTTGAATCGTGCGACCGCTGAATCACTGGGGGAGAGTCCAGAGATTGAAGGGCTGATTTCATCGTACGAACTGGCATTTCGTATGCAGGCCGAAATGCCTGAAGTACTGGATCTGGCTAAAGAGACTGAGACAACACGACGGCTCTACGGGATCGAAGAATCGTCGCGGGTGAGTGGTGGACGCGGCATTCCCGCAGGTGGTTCGTCATCGGGTACAAACAACTTCGGTCGGCAATGCCTGCTCGCTCGCCGTTTGATCGAAGCGGGTGTTCGTTTTGTCGAAGTAACTGCCTCGGGATGGGACCATCATCGAAGCCTGAAGGAGTCTCTCACCAGCAGTTGCCGGGCCGTCGACAAGCCGATCGCTGGATTGCTGGCCGACCTGGCTCAACGCGATCTCCTCAAGGAAACGCTGGTGTTGTGGGGAGGTGAGTTTGGTCGTTCGCCTTACGCGCAGGGTGACGGCCGCGACCACAACAGCAAAGGGTTCTCAATGTGGATGGCAGGAGCAGGCGTGAAGCCGGGGATTAACTACGGCAAGACGGACGATTTTGGCTATGAGGCAATTGAAGGTCGCGTTCATATCCACGACTGGCATGCTACGATTCTGCACCTGCTCGGTCTTGACCATGAAAGGCTTACCTTCCGCTATGCAGGTCGCGACATGCGATTGACAGATGTTAAGGGCAACGTCGTGAATGACATCCTTGCCTGAGGAATTATCATTCGGCCTGATAGCCAACTGTGAACCCGACAACCTGACACCCGTTCCGGAAGTTCTTTCCAATGCGAACTCACTTCAAATCGCTCTGTAACCTGACGACGCTCGTCATCGCGATGTCCTGGTTCTTACTGGCCAACGTTGCTATTGCCGAGAAGATCGACGGTGACCGCCTGCTGGAGCCAGACCGGGTGATTGAGGTCAAGGTTGTCATTCCACCAGATGACTGGACACAGCTTTCTCGTCAGTCGCGTAATCCGGCAACAGCTTTCAGCGGTCTGCCGAGTGAGAATCCTTTCACGTACTTTAAAGCGGACATCTGGATCGACGGCGAAAAGATCGAGTCGGTTGGCATTCGCAAGAAGGGATTTTTCGGATCGGCCGATGTTGAACGACCTTCACTGAAGATCAAGTTTGACGAGTTTCAGAAGCAGGATCCGATCAAGGGGCTCAGCCAGCTCACCTTGAACAACAACCTGCAGGATCGCTCGCAGATGAGCCAGTACCTGACGTATCGGCTGTTTCGAAAGGCAGGCAATCCGGCGCCGCGATGCAATTGGGCTCATGTCATCGTCAACGGAAAGAGTCTTGGTGTTTACACCAACGTCGAAAGCATCGGGAAGCAATTCCTTTCGAAGAACTTTGCAGACAAAACCGGCAACCTCTATGAAGGGACATTGACGGACTTTCATCCGAAGGCAATTCCAAATCTGGAAGTCAAAACGAACGAAGAAACGAACGATTTGAGTGACGTCAAACGACTTGCTGAGTTGCTTGCCACAAAGGGTGATCTGAACCTGGATGAAGTCGGACAACTCATCAATCTTGATGCGTTCTTTCGGCACTGGGCTCTGGAGAATCTGACGGGGTATTGGGACGGATACAGCTCGAACCAGAACAATTACTTTCTGTACTTCAATCCGAAGGACAAGGGGCGAGGTCACTTTATTCCCTGGGGAGCGGACTGGGCATTCACCAGTAATGGTCCGTTCGGCGGTGGCGCTAATGGATTTGGCGGACGAATCACCACGGTGATTTATGCACAGGGAATCCTGGCCAATCGCCTCTACCACACAAAAGGGGTCCCCGAGCGTTATCGTACGACGATGCAGCAGCTTCTGAAAGATGCCTGGGACGAAGAGAAGATGCTTGCAGAGATTGATCGGGTACAGAAGCTTGTTGAACCTCATTTGCATCAAAGCCAGGCAGGCACGCCACGAGCGATAAATGAAATTCGTGATTTCATTCGAGGTCGGCGTGCTGAGGTGGAACGAGCACTGATACTGTGGCAGCCGATGGTACCCGCAGAACCGCGCAAGCCTGCCTATGTCGTCGATGTTGGAAAGGTCAGCGGTTCGTTTTCCACAGTCTTCAGTGCGGGAGGGCCACAGCCAAAGCAAAGCAAGTCCGATATCCAGATGGAACTTGATGGGAAAGCAATCGAACTCCAAACGGTGTCCGTCAGGGCCATGACGTTTCCGATCCCCAATTTCGGAGGATTCGGACCGCCCGGTGGCGGACCTGGTCCTGCTGGTGGACGTCCTCCCGGTGGTGGATTCGGACCGGCCCCTGTACCGGGAGCGGTGGGAGGGGGGAATGCACAATTGCCGGTGAATCTTGTTTTCAGTGGCGAACGCGCGACCGGACAACAATTGTCGGTCTCACTGATCATTGCCCGTAACAAGTTCCATGAAACAGCCGAACAGGCCTTGTCAGTGACCGGAAGCTTTCAGGAGGGACGTGGTGAAGCTGTTGGCTTTGGACGTTTTGGGGATGGACGTCGCCGATCAATCGTTGGCGAACTTCGGCTCAAGAAGGCTGGAACAGATCCTGGACAGGAAGTTACGGGCGAAGTCCAACTGAGAATCGTCGAAACTCACGGCGGAGTCTTCCAGCCGCAGCCTCCTACAAGCATGATACAGGCGCCGGGCCCGATCAACTCGCCCCAGCCTTTTGGCTCGCCGCAGTCACTGACTCTGCTGAAAGCTTTAGACACAAATCGCGACGGCACAATCTCTGCGGATGAAATTCAGAAGGCCGCGGCCGTATTGAAGCAACTGGATCGGAATCAGGATGGAAATCTGTCTAGCGACGAACTACAAGATCCTCGCAAATGAAATGAGGTGTGTCAGTGAAATCGCATGAATCATGCATGAGGTCTCATTGATTTGTTCAACGATGGTCAGTTCATTTGCGAGACAGGCCACGAATTGGCGTTGAGGCAACGGTCACGTAAACTGACAACGCTGTGGCCATTCGACTGGAATCATGTGCTGACAGCACAGGTTGTCCCTTTTGGATCTTGTAATGGAATTTCTCGAAGTACCGCTGTTTGACGACGATATCTTCAAGTTGCTCGTCCGGTTCGCTATCAACATCGTTTTTTTGACACTGATCGTCAGGTTTGCCATCTATCCGATGCAGCGTGAACGTGATTTCGCGTTTACCGCAGTGATGATGAATGTGACCGTCTTTTTCATCTGCTTCTCGTTGAAGAAGCTTGACCTGGGGATTGGGATGGCCCTGGGTCTGTTCGCGATTTTTGGAGTCCTGCGGTACCGCACCGATGCCGTTCGCGTCAAGGAGATGACGTATCTCTTCATTGTCATCGGGATCGCTGTTGTCAATGCCTTATCAAACAAGAAGACAAGCTATGTCGAGGTGGGACTCGTCAACACCATCATTTTCGCTGCGGCAATGCTGAAGGAGCGGATTGTCGGGCGAATCGACGCCGAAAAGCCTTCGAAGAAAAAGAAGGACAAGGGCAAGAAATCCGCAGCGGAGAAACTTTCGGAATACTCACTGGAGTACGACAAGCTGGATTTGCTCGGGAACGCACATCGAGCCGCGTTATTGGCAGATCTTCGGGAGCGAACGCATCTGGATGTTGTGAAGGCCCAGGTCAAGACCATCGATCTCTTGAAGAACAAAGCGACGCTGACAGTCTGGTGCAGCGACATCGCCGCTGCCGAGCAGGGATAGTGTTCAGCGATTCTGAAGAGAACTGTGCCGGCGCTGGCACTGGATCGGAATGAAATCGGGGCAAGCCAAAAGCATTGCCCCGTTGTGGTTCTTGATCGCGGATATGTCATCCTTCGTCACGCGGATCAAATCCGATCACCAGACCAGATCGTCCTGAAAATCGATCGTGACTGGGGTGTATGCACCGAACTGGATGCCACTGTACATCGGTGCATAGGGAAATCCATAGCCAGCCCCGCCGTAGCTGTAGGCTCCATTTGCTCCGGCTGCATACGATCCGCCGCCGTAGACTCCAATACTGCCGTAAGGCGCAACCGGGGCACCGACTGCTGCAGGGGCATAGGCCGATACCGAGGGACCAACATACGGGTTTACAGCTTCCGGGGTACCTGCCAGATCAATCGGGCTCGATTGGCAGCAGGTGGGAGCGTAACTGATCATCGGGGCGGCACAGGCACATGATGGGGCTGGCATTGCGACATAGACGGGGGCGGAATAGACGGGCTGGCACCCAGGACAGAAGACTCGAAAATGTCGCAGTCCTGCTTCGGCATCGGAAGCCTGAAGACTGAGTCCAACTACGGCCATCGCCAACGCTGCTCGTAATGTCATTCGCATGACGCGTTCCTTGCTGAGAAAGTTCAACAACCGCCCGCAGAATTCGATTGCGGGTCTTCGAATTCATGAAGCTAGCTCGCTGCGAAAAGCGCGGGGAAGACGAATTCTGCTCGTACAGCACCGTTCGTCATCATTGGATGACTTTGTAGGGGTTGTAGCGAATGTGAGGGGCTCGTGCGGGCTTCGAAAGGTCATGTGGTTGGGAAGCGCTACTTGTCCGGGACAAGTTCAAAAAGGCAACAGTCCGGATCGATGACCGGAAATTCCCATCTAGAGTTGACTCAGGGTGGTCGATCAAGTTAAAGATGTCTTATCCGTTCGCACATTTGGGAATTTGCGCCCGCCAAGAAGTGACGATATGTCACGTTCCCTTTGTGCCGGAACCTACCCGCCAGACAGCGTTTCCTGCGACGAAGGACGTATTTCATGCTTACCATCCTCGGAAATCAGGCCAGTAAGAAACGTGGGTTTTGTGATGGGATTTCCCGGCGAGACTTCCTCACAATTGGCGGGATGGCACTGGGCGGTGTTGGCCTGAGTGACGTGCTGCGAGCGGAATCCGGCAAATCGGCATCGCACAAGGCGATCATCAATATCTATCTGCCTGGCGGTCCACCACACATTGATATGTGGGACCCCAAACCGAATGCTCCCGCGGAAGTACGGGGCGAGTTTCAAACGATTCAGACCAATGTCCCGGGCATCGAAGTCAGCGAAATGTTCCCTCGCATGGCTCAGATGATGGACAAGTTTGTGCTTGTTCGATCGCTGGCCGACTCGGACGGAGGGCACGATGCCTATCAGTGCATGACCGGTCGACGCAAGGGAGGTCGAACTCCCCCCGGCGGGTGGCCTCAGGGTGGTGCCTGGGTGTCGCATGCGATGGGACCCGTCAATCAGGCCATTCCCCCGAACGTTGCGCTGATGTATCAGACAGGGAATCGGACCTGGGGTGAAACGGGTGACGGTGGATTCCTGGGCGTGGCCCATTCCCCGTTCAACGTGCTGGGCCGTGAAGCTCGCAGCACCAACGAAAACATGGTTCTGCATGGTGTGACGCTCGAAAAGCTGCGTGATCGCACGTCGCTGCGTCAGTCGCTCGACCGTTACCGCCGTGAAGCGGATCACCGTGGCATGATGAGCAGCCTGGATGTCTATGCACAACAGGCGATGGGAATCCTGACGACATCAAAGCTCGCCGACGCCCTGGACCTTTCCAAGGAAGATCCGAAAGTCGTGGCTCGGTATGGTCAAAGCAACACGCAATTCCAGCGCGATGGTGCTCCCCCGATGATCGAGAACCTGTGCCTGGCCCGTCGGCTGGTTGAGGCAGGTGCACGGTTCATCTCGATGAACTACAGCCGCTGGGACTGGCACGGCAGCGACGGCATGAACTATCCAAAGTGCCGCGAGGAATGTCCGCTGCTGGATCAAGGATTGTCAGCACTGGTCACAGACCTGCACGAACGTGGTCTGGATCGCGACGTGGCGATCGTGGTCTGGGGCGAGTTTGGCCGAACCCCGAAGATCAACGGAATGAACAGCCGCGACCACTGGCCACAGGCGAACACCGCTGTGATGGCCGGGGGCGGAATGCGAACCGGACAGGTGATCGGTTCGACAAACAAGAACGGTGAACAACCTTCGCTGCGACCGGTCAAGTTCCAGGAAGTCTTTGCAACACTCTACAAGTGTGCCGGAATCGACGCCCAGAACACCCGCGTCTTCGATCAATCCGGATTGCCTCAGTATCTGGTCGATCCAGGTAACCTGCCAATGCACGAAGTGATCTGATCTGCTCGTCGAGCAATGCTTTTAGTCTGCGGTGCTGAGCAATCAGCCGAGGCGGCTGTTGATTCCGTCTTTCTTTGAGCACACAATCGCAGCTGCTTATGTGGAATGTTGTGGGCTTGGATTCGCAGTTACGTAGGGCGGCAGTCAATGTTACCCAGATCTTTGTCTCTCGGTACGGTTGCGATGTCGCAATCATCGGCTGTTTGTGGGCTGAAGGCCCACGAGAACAAAGCACAGGGCTTTCAGCCCTGTGGAGA
>CAXBSB010000149.1:0-20167 GCA_963977965.1 uncultured Schlesneria sp. | reverse complement strand
AATCAACCCAGATCAGTCGCGTCTCGCGACCTTTCAGGTCGCACATATTGTTTTACTTCCGTTCACAGGGCTGAACCCCTGTGCTTTGTTCTCGTGGGCCTTCAGCCCACAGGGAATGACGCGTTGCAATAAAGCCGAAGTACCGATGACGCCCGAGTAAACGGCATTTTCAACGTAGGGTGCCATGCTTGACGAACGGCAGTTACTCCGAGATTACGCGGAACGGATTTCGATTGAACTTCACCCAGAATCAAGTTTCGACTTACCTCTGACAGTCGATCTTCAGACGGGGGTCCGGCTATATTCACGCGCCAGATACCGTGCGGGTTACGATTCGATTCGGATGCACGGAAGACCGGTCCAAACATTGCTGGAGTCCTATCCATGCGATGCCCTCTTATTAGGGAATCCGGGTGCAGGAAAATCGCATTCGTTGAAACTGTATTCGGCAACGTGTGCCACTCAATTGCATTGGCAGATTGAGGCCAATGCTACCGTTTCGATTGTGCCAATCTACGTCGATCTGAAAAGATACGATGGAAACTTTGGCACCCTTGTTGTGCAGGTGTTATCCCCGAGTTCATTGGATTCGGCTGTTAAACTCGGGCAGGTCCATTTTCTGGTCGACTCCTTTAACGAGGCACCTCGTCGCTACCTCGAAAGCGGCATCCTGGCCGCAGACCTGCAAAGTTGGCTGGCACGGTATTCCGATTGTCGATGGACGATCTCCTCACGGACTGCTGAAGGCCTTCAGTTTTTCGAGGCCGAACAGTTCATGCTTGAAGTGATTAATCGCAAGTTCGTAGAAGATCAGCTACTCGAAAGACAAATTGATCTGGGCGATCGGTTTGGCAAGGACCTTTTAAGTCTTTTTCAGCGACCGTTCTTCTTCTCGGCGCTCCTGAAAAACCGATTGCGTATTCAGCCCGGTGGGATGCATCCCTCGCAGGCGATTGAGACGATGATTTCGAGTTTTGAGTTTGAGATCTGGTCAGAATTTCAAATTCACCCCGACTTGCTGACAGTAATGGGGCCGTTGACCGCCGCAGCCATAGACTCGGGCGAGGAAATCATGGCGCGGGAAAATGTCGTAACCGCGATTCGCGATGGTCTGAAAGGGCGGCATCAGAATCAAACGGCAGATCGCATCGTCGAACGACTTCTTGAGCGAGGATTGTTCCTTGCACATGGCCATCAGCGCATCGCATTCTATCATCAATCGATTACTGAACTGATCGCAGCCAGGCACATTGCGGAAGGCTTGAAGCATTCGCCAATCGTGGTGGATCGACTGCTGAACTCGACGAGATGGGATCAGTCACTTCATCTAGTGACGTACTATTTGGACGAAGCGCAAACGACGACGTTTATGAAGAGGTTGATGGATCGCGACATCGGCCTGGCGATTCGATGCGTTCATTTCGCAGAATATGGCCGTTCCATACTGGTCGCAAGAATTCTGGAGTACCTGCTCAAAATTCCGACTTCCGATTGGATCTGGGACTACCCGCTACTTGCAAAATTGAAGTCAATGGAAGTCGACGCTACTCATGCTGAAAAACTTCGGGAACTGCTCCGGTTTCCACACAGCGCTGGAGGAACAGCAGCGGGGCTGTTACACCGTGCGATCGGTGATGATGCACTTGAACCCATTTTGGATGAGGTGTTTTCGCGGCCGACTGAGTATGGGCTGGGGCAAGATGCGGGTAAATCCCTAGCAACGCATTGCACTCAACAGCTTATGACAGAGATTTTTGCGAGATTAAAGAGCTGCCAGTTCCCACCGGGTTCAAAGATTTCCGAGTCGGGGGTTGTTCAGTTCTTTGAAGGCGTGACGGCAAATGTGGAACCGGAATCGTTGATTGACGAGTTCTTTAGCAAGCATTCAGATTCAATGCTCGCCGTGAGTGCAATGTGCAACTGGGCTCGCGCGAACGATTCGCCTGTGGCGATTGCGTTTCTAGTAAAAATGCTTGCGCGCGGCCATGGAGAAGCGATTGTCCCACTTTATCTGCGCGCAATGTGGAGGCAATCCGAGATCATCAAGTTCCTGCACAAAGATTTCATAGCGTGTTCGAAGACATTGGAGTTGTATCTGACCGACGCCAATGTTGGTCGTTGTGATGTGTTACTGCTCGAAGGTCTTCTCGAACGAAGTGATTTGATTTCGGACTGGCTGCAGAAATTGATCGGTCGGTCGACAGGTACGATTCGAGTGGCTCTGCTGTCAGTTGTTCCAGAGCGAAAGGACGAATTGTGGGAGCAGTTGGAATTGCTGCTTTCAGACCCCACAAGGAAATTTGCGGACTGGGAGTATGGACTTCTGGAAGTCGCAGCTAAGCAAGTGAAGTGGTCAGACCATGTTTCCACACTGATGGATGCGATTGATCGTCGAGACTCTGGATTGACTCGAGCCTTGACCAAAGAAATGGATCTAACGGACATTCCCCCGGTTTCGTGGCAATGGATTAAGAATCTATTGCCTTGGTTTCAGCAGGCCGCCGAAGAGGGACATTTTGTTACTGATCATTTTGCCAAGTTCGCTGTTTTCAGTTTGACTGATGATGGGGTCCAGCAAATGCTTGCGGAATTCCATCGACCGGAATCCCCCTATCGTGAGATTCTTGCGGGCTTTTTCTTATATCTCGTTGTCACAAAAGTGCCCCAGGATTTCACTGACGAATCGGTAAAGTTTCTGATCGATCAAATGTACAGGCCGAGTCTCCGCTGCAGTATGTCAACGAGGCTTCTCGCAGAGATTCTTACTGAAGAAATGGTGGAGCGTTATTTGCTTCCACGACTGAACGAGACTGACGAGCAATTTTCGAAGAATCTTCGATTGGTTTTGCGAATGGCGGGCGAACGCCATCGTCGTCGTTATATTTCGTGATTTTTCGGGGCCAGCAGAATCCCGATGTCCTTCATTGCCTTGTGATCACGGCGCTGGGCTTGCAGACAATTCGGAATCCGGTCGGATGAGCTGAATTTATGAAATTGTCGTAGCTGCGTGTTGTGGAACGTGTCCACCAGGATCGACCCGTCCTGAGGCGGCGTCGCCGGGGGATTCCAGCCATACCGGGTTCTGTGGATCAAGTCGTCGCCAGGCATCCTGATGATGCCAGTCGCGGCACCATTCAATGACGTTGCCGTGCATGTCAGATTCCCCGAATCCGTTTGGAATCGTTGGGGAATTTACGGATCTCAATCTTTCGAAATTGAATGATCGTTTGGGGCGTTGCTTGTTGAAGAGCGATATGGCCGCAGATCAGTCCCGTTGATTGATCCTGGGAACTGGCGGTCAGAATCCCATTCACTCGCACGTTCACCCGATGACCTCGGGCGGTAATCTGCAGCGTGGCCCATTCGTCAGGTTTGGCGATGGATTCGTTGACCGGAGTCAGCAGTTCCCGGTTTCCGTTGGTGCGGACGACACCAAGCGATCCCGTATTCATTCCTGATCCCGTCCTGACCTGGATCTGGGCTTCATATCCCTTTACACCAAATGATGTCGGATACTTCATCAACTCAAACGGACTGCGGAAGATGATGCCGCTGTCGCCTGCCGCATTGATCCGGAATTCAGCCTTAAGCTGGAAGTCGCAAAAATCGCCTTGTTCCGAATAGAGCAAACTAAAGGGACCGCGACTGGTCAGGAGCTGATCCTGAACAGTCCAGTCACCAGGCGCCGCCTCAAAGGTCTTCCATCCAGCCAGATCTTTCCCGTTGAAAAGCGGGGTCCAGGGGGGCGAGTCTGAATCAAAATCAGGCTCTGAGATGTCTGGCAAGCGGGGGCCCATCAGCGGCACATCCGGTTCGTGCTTGATCGTGATTCTCCAATGCTGGCCTGCATGAACAGCGATCGATTGTGGTGGCGTTTTAAGGATCTCGGTCCGGGTCCCCAGTGGCCACAGCGACAGATCTTCGATCTTAATTTCGGTGATGCGTTGGTTTGGCCGTTTGCGTATCTCAAAGCTGAAACGTCCTGGCTTCACATAGATTCCCCCGTCACCTGACAGTACCGACAAGACCTCGCCATTATTCCACGGCATCACCGAGGTATCGCCACGGAACTGCACGAGGGAGCGGTTCTGAAACCAGAGAGACAACGGAAGATTAAAGTAGTAAAGCAGACCAGATACGAAAGCTGCGGCGGTCATCGCCAGACCGGCGTAGCGCATGTTTCGTGCGAGGAGATTCTTGCGGGAAGTTTGGGCAGAAGTTGTACGAAACTTCGACGAAACCTGACTGAGATCTGACGCGGGGCGCGGTACAGAACCCGGCTGCTGACAGTAAGCCAGCCATTGCTGCAGAAGTGTCGCGACTTCGTCTGCCGTTTGAAATCGTTCTTCTGGAGTCTTCGCCATCAGGCGTTCAACGATCGAGATCAGCCAGTCAGGTATATCTGGATTCAGTTCTGAAATCGGTCGTGGCTTTTCATCGCACACGCGTCGCAAGACCGCGACCGTCGAATCGGCTCGGAAGGCAGGGCGTCCGGTGCACATCGTGTACAGAACACTTCCCAGGCTGAACAGGTCACTCCGTTGATCGACCGTATGCCCCATCGCCTGTTCCGGCGACATGTATTGAGGCGTTCCAGCGATCTGTCCGAATTGAGTGATCGCGACTTCATCCGAGGCTCGAGCGAGTCCAAAGTCGGTGATCTTGACTCGCTCCACACCATTTTCGAGCAGGATATTGGCGGGTTTGATATCGCGGTGAACGAGTCCCTGTTTGTGAGCGGCTGTCAGGCCAGCGGCAATCTGCATTCCGATCCGCAGGACTTCCTTCAAACCAAGCGGCCCGGACTTGTCGATCTTCTGCTGAAGCGACTGGCCGACGATATATTCCATCACGATAAAAGGGAGCTTTTCGTCATCATCCACACCATGAATGGTGACGACATGATCATGACAGACAGCCGCAGCAGCCTGTGCTTCGCGCAGGAACCGTCGTCGTGCTTGAGGGTTCCCGGCCAGTTCTGGCACCAGGACCTTGATTGCCACCACACGATTGAGCTTGGCATCGATCGCTCGCAAAACGATCCCCATTCCGCCACGGCCAACGACATCCAGTACATCGTAACCACCAATCGCACCGAGACTTTCCGGGCGTTGTGACGGCTGCAGGAAGTCGAGTGAAACGTCCATCGGATCTGGAACGACGATCCGTGTCGTGTCGATTTCGATCGCAGGCTGGTCGAGCAGGCTGTCTGGAGTGTCCGCCGACTGCAGCAGGTCTTCGACTCTCGCTCGTAACTCAGGCTGCCCGGCACAGGCTTCGTCAAGAAAGGTTGAACGCTCTTCCTGCGACGGAAGCTCAATAGCTTGCAGAAACAATGATTTGGCAAGATTCGGATCAATCGACATGGCTGGCTCCGTGAAGGCTCTACCTTACCATGCGACGCAAATTTCTAATCGTCTCACACTTTTTTTCGTTTGAGTTCAGGTTCCGAAAAAAGTCGCAGTTGTCTCCGTGGAGGGAGCGTCAATTTGGGACGCGAAGAGTTTGAAACGCTGAGAGCGCGGACGACGCCGAGGAAGAAAGAAAGGAACTCAACCCATTCCTACTGGACTTACCCGACCCAATTCCTTCTTCTGTTTTTTCTCAGCGATCCCCGCGTTCTCTGCGTTTCTACTTCTTCTCGGATTTCGGGAACACTCGACGGTTTCATTCTCGTTCCAGCTCACATTTCAGCCACGAGCGAGCGTACGACCATTGACGATACGCGGTGGCTCGAGACATTCCCATGAGCGTCCCAACCTCTTCCAGAGGAAGTCCGGCGAAGAAATGCAGCTTGACGATTTCGGCCGATTTCGGGTCTTCCGCGGCGAGTTTTGTCAGAGCGGCATCGAGTTCGATCAGGCGTTCCGGATGTTCTTCCAGTTGGGAAATGTCGTCTGACAGTTCGACGCGAACCATCTCCCCGCCATGCTTGACCCTCATTTTGCGCCGAGCGTTCTCAATCAGAATGCGCCGCATCGCTTCAGCGGCAGCACCAAAGAAGTGCCCTCGATTGTCCCAGCAATTCGCATCTTCGGTCCCGATCAACCGAACGTAGGCTTCGTGAACTAAGGCGGTTGGCTGAAGTGTCTGACCCGCTGATTCACGCGCCAATTGTTGAGCCGCAAGCTTTCTCAGTTCGTCATACAGCAACGGCATCAAATCGGCTGCGGCATGCCGATCTCCCTGGCCAATCGCATGCAGGATCTGAGTCACTTCGTTCATCAAAAGGCAATCCGATTATTTCTGAGATTGGACTGGCAAGCTCGGAATCGTCGCAGATTATAACAGTACTTGGCACGACATGCAGGTAACGGTTGATGGTGATTAAGGATACAACTTCAGATGAATGGCAATAAAATCGCTTTCACGTTTCGTCGTAGGACAGGAATCAAATGCGCACGCCATTATCTGAAAATCCATCAAAACGAGGTTGTCGTTTGAAAACCCCTAAGAAATATAAGGGTGCGAGCACCTTCAACCATTTCAAGTCTGCGTTACAAGTCAATAAAATCGGTTCTGGCGGAACCAATTCAATTGACGCGGAGAATCAGAATGTGGCTTGACGTGGTCGACTGCAATTCTGCTGACGAGTTTATTGCAAACTTGCGGTTAACTCACCCCAGGTGGAAATCAGATACGTTGGAGCATGAATGGCTCTTTCGTGGGATGGGTGATGCGACATGGAAACTTCGTCCTTCTGCGTGGCGGTCAGCAATACACCCGAAGATCCGAGAATTCATTTCGAGTTCTAAAGAATTCGAAAACATCATGTACAACTGGGGGTCAAGCCAGCCACCCATGGACCTTTCTCCCGAACAACGTGAGACATGGAACAACTTGTCAGAACAGACTCGCCGAGACCGATCACTGGCGTTTGTGTCGCAGCAGTATTTTGAGTTGCACCTCTTGTACGACTTCTGGCAGATTGCCAATGAAGTCGGCCACCAAGTTGATGCTCCGTATTGGGTCGCGAACCATCCGATTCGGTGGTCAGATCTGGTTCCCCCGTCCATTGGAATGCGAGACAAATTTTTCAAGACGATCCTGTCGGCAACGGCGCAGCATCATGGTATTCCAACCAGGCTTCTTGACTGGACGTTTCTTCCGTCGATTGCAGCGTTTTTCGCCGCCCAGAATCCATCTGGTAGCCGCATCGCGGTGTGGGCGTTAAAGCGATCGGCGGTCGCGAGTTCCAGACTCAACCTCTTCCAAGTTCCAAGGGCGTCGCTTCCATTCTTACACGCGCAAAGCGGGCTGTTCATTATTGATGATTGGCCATACGCGGATTTCGCGTTGACGGGAGAATGGCCCTCCCATGAAGATGTCCTATCGGATTATTGTAGTCGACCTGATGCATGTGTCGCTCTGCGAGGGAACGTGGCGTGCAAAATCACTCTTCCGGCATCGATGGCTCCGAGCGTCACCGAAATCCTCTGGCACGAGCGAATTTCCAGGGCGCACCTGATGCCGACACTTGATTGCGTTTCCCAGACCGTTCTTGGTGCTTATGAATGGCGCAATCCAAAATCCGTGTTCCCACGTTTTTGGTAAATCGTGGGGTATGCAATCGCATTGGGTTTCTGGACTTATTATCGAGCTTGGGAGAACAACACCAGCCGTTATTTGGAGATCCGCGAACAAAATTCCACACGAAATGGCAATCGCAAAACTACAGGACCACGTACCGCTTGCGTTACGTGGTCCTGGTTTTCGAATTGAAGTGCGTAGCACAAGAATTATTCGCGACGTGGGGCTTCTGGGCGTCCTTCTGGTTGACGTCCCTCAGGTTGACGACCGCGAACTCTGTCTCCCAGCAATTGAGCTCCTGCGCGGAATTCTTCCAGGCTGACGGAACCATCGCCGTTTGTGTCCAGCATGCTGAATCGCTCTTTCATCGCTTCTGGAGCTTCGTCCTTGGAGATCTTTCCGTCTCCGTCGCGATCCAGACGCTGGAAGATGGGAGCGGCTGAACGTTCACGGTTGGCATCGGCTCCGGGCTGACGATCACCTCGTGCTCGTTCTGCCTCAGGACGTCGATCACCGGCAGGGCGATCCCCTTCTGGGGCGGCTTCACGACGTGGCGCGTCGCCGCGTGGGTTGTCACCTCGTGGCGCATCGCCGCGAGGGGCTCCATCGCGTCGCGGTGCATCCTCACGAGGAGCATCACCTCGATCGCGTCCGGGTGGATTTCCTTCCCGGGGTCCCGGAGGACCGCCCGGCCCGGCAAACAATTCGGCCGGATCCAGTTGGCCGTCGTGATTGCGATCCAGTTCGTCGAACAAATCTGTGGCTTTGGCGAGCTCATCTTTCGACAGCCGTCCGTCCTGGTTCTTATCCAGCATGCGGAAGAATGCAGGGCCGCGGCCTTCCATTGGTCGACCTTCTCGTGGCCGATCAGCACCTTCGGGACGTCGATCCCCTTCGCGAGGTCGGTCACCTTCGGGTCTGCGTTCGCCATCACGCGGCCGATCGGCTCCTTCAGGTCGACGTTCCCCTTCGCGTGGCCGTTCGCCTTCTGGCTTGCGTTCGCCTTCACGTGGACGATCGGCTCCTTCAGGTCGGCGTTCTCCTTCGCGTGGTCCGGCCGGGAAGTTCTTGACGAATTCTTCTTTGCTCAATGAGCCTTCACGTTCCTTGCCAGCTCGACGAAACAGGCCTTCGAGCATCTGTCTAGCTCGCTCGGGGGCTTCGTTGATCGTCAGTTTTCCATCGCCGTTGGTATCCATGCGAGAGAAAATTTCTTCAGGGTTACCGAGTGGGCGGCCCTCGCCGGGCTGTCCGCCTCGAACTTCCGCCATTCGCTGTGCGATCTGCACGAACTCGTCCTGCGTGATTTCGTCTTTGCCCAGGCGTTCGAGTGCACCGGCCCAGCGTTCTTTGAATTCGGCTGGCAGTTCTGCTTTCGTCAGCTTGCCATCGGAATTGGCATCCAGACGCTTAAACAGTTCCGCAGGATCGGGGCGAGCTCCCCCTAAGGCTTGTCGGGTGAATTCTTCGAAGGTCAATTCTGTCTTACCAGAGCGATCGAAAAGTGGCTTAATCCGGTCACGGAACTGTTCGGGGACTTCTTCCAGAGTCACCTTGCCATCTTTGTTTCGATCCAGCATCTCAAATCGCTGGCGTGCTTCCGCACGTGCCTGCTCGCCCGTTGGTCCATTGTTCAACGAAACGTTGGGGCGTTCCTCAGGCTTGTTGGCTTGATCAAATTCGTCTCGAGTCAACTCGCCGTCACTGTTCTTATCACCACGGCGGACCAGTCGTTCGAAGAAGCGAGCCTGATCTTCGGGGATCTCACTCGCAGTCAGTTTTCCATCGCCGTTCTTGTCCAGCTTTTGAAACAGGGCGCCCAAATCGGCAGGGGCATCCTGAGCGTAAGAGAGCGCGTTTCCACTCACGAGCGCTGCCAGCGCCGCCGAGAAAACCCACGGTGTTCGTTTCATGGCCATCCTTCAAAACGTCAGGGAGAATGAATCAACGAGGAAATGCGTCGGACCGGGCGGATGCTCAGTCCAGTTGACAATAATTGATGCGTCATTTGATCGCAAAGTAGTTGCGAAGTCACGCGCTATTTTGGTTTCGCCCAATCCCCAGGACCGCGATTGCGCCCCGGCGCTTCCTTCGCAAGACGACAGTTCAGCCACGGTCGTAACCGCCACTGAATCCGTAATTGTTAAACCCCTGCAAGGTGCGAAGGTTTCGCGTGATACCCGAAAAACAGGCAAAAAGCCCGTCATCCGTCAGGATTCCGGGCTTTCTGCTTCATCCGATCTGTCGACGGCAAATGACTTTGCGGTCGAATTCAATAGTCCTACTTGTCTGCTTCTTTCAATTGGAAGTTAACGGACAAGGCACCCTTGGCATCAGGAACGGTGTATCCGCCGCTGGAACGCAGGTACTTCCGCATGGCTTCAAACGGAGGCAACTTCTGGAAATCAATTCCTTCCAGGAAGTCGATGTTATCCGAGTTTTTCAGCATGTCATAAAACGGCTTGACCTGTGCTTCGCCCTCGGAAAACGACAGCATCGACATCTTGGCAGGGAAATGCTTGGCGATCTTGCGATAAGCAGGTGAATCGACCAGTGCCGGCTGCGATTCTGACCGCAGCATGGCTTCCAGAGCTGCCGTGTCGTTGGTCACGACAAGATGCCCAGCAGCAACAGCGAACGACATTGTCTGATCGGGTCCGGCGCTCACTTCATAAATCGTCTCACCATTGAACTCACGACTTTCAACAGCGGGTTCCCCTTCTTTAGCCGCTTTGGCCAGGTTCTTTTTCAGTTTCGCGGCATCTTTGGCATCCAGGGCAAGCAGGATTCGCTGGGCGATCGGTTCGTCGTCCGTTTCTTCGATCGACTGCACCAGATGGAATTTGCCATCGAGCAGATCGACCAGATCCTTCTTCGGATGAAGTCCCGGTCCCGACTCATCATTCGCAACCTTGTCCAGTTGTTTCGCGGTGAAGCCTCGACCATAGAAGCCGTCGATCATCGATTCGATGGCCAGATAAGCGCCACCAACATTCCAGTTCCCTCCGTAGTACATACTGGTTTTGGCAGAAACCCATTTCGGTGGGGCCAGATCTGCTGCAGGGAACTGGAAGACATTCAGAATCCCCTTGGCCTGTTCGGCATAGACGAACGACTTGGAGACCGTTTCGAAGTCACCCGAAGCTGAATAGCCGGCGCCGCCCCAACCCTTCAACTTGTCGAGGCCCAGTGTTGGCAGGAAAGCGGCTGCCATGCCAACCTGCATTGATGCTTGCGGAACAGCAGCCTGAGCCGCACCAATTCCCGATTGAATCATCCCGATCGGACTCATGTACCAGACCACGGCTGGTTCACCAGACTCGTCTTTGCACTTGTCCAGAATGTACTTGTAGACATCGTTATCGGCGAGGGTGTTTTCATCCTTCCCTTCCCAGCGGGTCAGGATTTCTTTCAACGCTTCCGTTTCTGTCGAAATCACCAGATACGAGTCTTCGTTGAAATAGACGATTTTCTTGATCGGCCCGTTGGATTCTTTCAACGTGTAGACATGGACGACGACATCGTCGATTTCTTCCTTGGAATGTTCGGCAATGTTCCCGTCCAGCGTGTCATGCAATTTCTTCAGCAGCTTTTCGACGGGTTCCTTATTGTCGCCGTAATCCATCAGCAGGACGGGAGCAATGCGGCGCTTGGGGCGTTCCATCACTGCCAGCGTCAATTCCCCTTCGGGGATTGCAATCAACTCAGTAATGCTGAGTCCGATTTCTTCGCTGACTTTTTGCGACAACTCTTCGATTTTGGCTTTGACGTCACTGATAAATGGCTGGAATTCTGGATCATTCAGAATGGGCGACTTATCGAATTCTTTCCGGGCTTCAGGGATATCGAGAATGCTGAAGTAGAGCAGCGTATCCTTCGGAAGCAGTTTAGCGCCGGTGGCACCATCGTCTGCAGCGAAGGCTGACGACCAGCCAATCAACGACTGTGCCAGGCCGCACATGATCAAGGTAGTTGCCAGCCAAATTCGTTTCATAAGAATCTTCCAGTCCGATCATTGTTGAGGAGTTTGCGGGGCCTGTCCCTGTTTCGACGATGGTCAGGCGATCCACCCGATATCCGTTGCGCCTTCCGGGAGATACCCTTCCTGAAGGCACTTCGTTTCAATCAGAAATGTCATTCCGTCGGAACACCAGAATTCTTGCGTCGCGGCGGATCCAGATAGCGAAACCCGGAATTGGGATTGTTTCGATCAAAGGCAAAGGCTTCGTGATTATCGAGGAATAACTTCAAATACGGGCTGGGGATTGCAAATCCCAGTCCTTCTGCAAACAGCAGCTTCATGTTGGTGACGCCGATCACTTCCCCTCGCGAATTGAACAGTGGTCCACCACTGTTGCCGGGGTTGATTTCTGCTGTCGTCTGAATGTAGACCTGACCCTTAAAATTGCGATTCTTCGTTCCAATGATCCCCTGTGAGACCGAGCGTTCCAGACCGAGGGGGTTACCGATCGCGAAGACCTCTTCACCTTCCTGCAAGTCTTCCTCGGCAGCGAGAAACACGGGTTTGAATGCCAGGTCCTTCTGCACTGGAATCTGCAACAGCGCCAGATCGAAGAATGGATTCAGAGCCACAATGCGAACATCGTCGACTCGGCGCCGATTGAATTCCCCATCAGTTCCGCGATGGAAAATCGTCACCGCGATTCGCGTTTCCTTCTCAATCACATGATAGTTCGTTACGCAGAAGCCACTTTCGTTGACGATGAATCCTGAGCCGAGTCCCCCAGGAGTCTGAACCAGGACAACCCCTTCGCCAAATTTTTCCGTCAGGTCTTTGACACTGCGACGTGGCAACTGTGCCGTTCGATAGAGCTGGTGCTTTTTTTCCTGCACGGGCGAATTGGCAGAATCCCCTGACGCCCGTCGCGACTTGATCTGCGACAGCGGAATCTTGATGACATCGACACCAATATCGACCAGCAACACGTCTCCCTGCTGCTTCAGGACATCTCCTTCCACCTTATGACCGGTCTTGAGTTCAAAGACTTCCGCCACAAGGGAACCCGGCATCAGGCCCGAGACTGTGAACACGAACAGGCTGACGGTAAACACAGTCCAAGGGAGTTTCTGGAATTTCATGGTCGTCGCTTTTGATCCCTCTGGCAAAGTATTTGATCGTTGACGTCGGCGAACGCAAAACTGGACGCGTCGGATCAATTGTTTGCGTAATTGGCGTGACACTGATCGCAGGCCGTCGTCATTTTCTTTGTCGAAACCGTGAATTTCTGGAAGTCTTGATCCTTGGCGGCAACGGCCGCTTCTCTGGCACTGGTGATCAGCGTGTTTGCAAACTTCTGGTAATCGGCTTCGTCGGAACCCGAGTAACCGTTCGTAGTGACGACTTTCCCCAGAGCAGCAATCATCATCGCTTCATGCACCACCACTTCGCTTTGACTCTTCAGTTTGGCTTCAGTATCGATGTTGACTCGCATCCAATCCTTGGCGTTGTGAATCCGCTTCATCAGGCCGTCACGACTGGCTGTTTCGTGAAAAAGGCGAATGGGTGCAGGCTTCTTCACGTCAGATGCCACTGTTCCTGCGAAAGCGGCTTCGAGCTTTTCGAATGCCACTTTCGTATTTTCGTACTTGTCTCTCCCAATCCCCGTAGCCGATTTGGCAATCTGATTTCCGATGTCGCGGATATCAGGAGCATTGGCTTTCCAACCAACGTCGGCCTTTGATTCGATTGCAATACCTGCGAGAGCAGCGATCACGGATCCATCGACAGCGAGATTCTTGTAGTTCGCGTTGTATGTTCCTCGTTCTTTCAGGGAGGCTTTTGATCTGTCCCGAACGAGTCTCACTTCTTCCTGCAAGATCTTGCTGGGAAGAATTTCGTTCCAGGAGACTCCATTACCTGCCGGTGCCTCGTCAGCAGCCCTCAATTCAAGGACTTTTGGGACGAAGACACCCGAGACCGTGATCGCAAACAGGCCGAAGGCCAATACGGTCCAAGGGAGGTTCTGGGATCTCATGGTCGTCGTTTTTCGATCCTTCTGACAAAAAGAACTGACCGTTGACGTGGATGATGTGGACAATCGACAACTATTTTAGACGAATCAATTGCTTCCGTAATTGGCGTGACATTGTTCGCAGGACTTGTTCACCTTGTTCATCGAATCCGTGAACTTCTGGAAGCTCTGATCTTTGGCTGCTGCGGCAGCGTCTTTGGCACCGTTGATCAGTGCGTTCGCAAATTGCTGGTAATCGGCTTCGTCTGCACTGGAATATCCTTCGGCAGCGACGATTTTCCCGAGGGCTGCAATCACCATCGCTTCATGAACGATCGCTTCACTTTCCCCCTTCAGTTTGGCTTCGGTATTGATGTTGTCGCGCATCCAGTTTTTGGCCTTGTCAATTCGTTTCATCAGGCCTTCGCGACTGGCGGTTTCGTGAAATGGGCGAGTGGGTGAAGGCTTTTTGGCGTCAGCAGGGACTGTTCCGCTAAAGATTGCGTCAAGTTTGTCGAACGCAACTTTCGACTTTTCGTAGTTATCTTTTCCAAGACCCGTGGCTGCCTCGGCCATCTCATGCCCGAAATCGCGGATATACGGAGCATTGGCCTTCCAGCTCACCTCGGCCGTCGTTTCTGCTGCAACACCGGCGAGGGCCGCCATGACGGACCCATCCACCGAGATATCCTTGTAGTTCCCGTTGTATGTTCCTTGTCCTTGCAACCAGGCCTTTGATCGATTCAACACTTTCTTGGCTTCTGCCTGCAGAATGTCGGCGGGCAGCAAGTCGTTCCAGGCGACTCCGCCACTACCAGCGGCCGGCGCAGTCGGCGTGGTTGCGGGCTTTTCGGTCGGCTTTTCACCGGAAGCAGCAGGTTCTTTTGTGGCAGTCGCAACCGTGGCACTGTCTTTTACGACTTCCAGCGGTTCATCGAAGAACGCGTCATAGGGGATTCCCCCTTCTTTCTTCTTCGGGGCTCTTTCACCGTGATCAGCCGCCGCAACGCGATCGCCTTTGGGAGCCGCCTTTGCCGGGGCTTCCTGCTCTGTCTGGGCCTGTTGCTTTGCCGGGGGTGACCCACCGCAACCAGCAACCCAACTGATCGTCATCAAAGCCAAAGCGACTCGAACCGAGGATGATGCCATTTTGCAACGACTTTCGTTTCCGAAACTCCACATTCCCGTAACACCCGCAGTGACAGCGTCTGTCTCGATCCAGAATACCACGACAAATTCTGTTTTCGACGCCCCGGCACCGATTGCGCAATTATGCTTGCGCCGAGTCATGCATGCAATTGGGATGTCTCAGTTTCGCGAAATGTCTGAGGCGATTTTTGAGGCGGAAAATTGTGGCAGCAGACGGACTTTCGTCTGGCAAAGTGACCTCTTTTTTGCAGGAGAAGTCCTTCAGACGGACGTTTTTGTGAGAGTGAGTTGGCCAGAAACCCGCAACCCATCAAATCTCAGGAATTTGACAACTTGCGGTAACTGGCGAGAATTTGCGGGCGGAGACTTGTGTCATCAAGGGTGACCCATTATCTCTAGGCCAGACGCCCGGTAGAATTGGCGTGACAGTTTGTAAAGAAAACGATAAGCGAGGCGTTACCGTAACGACTCGTCATGTAAGTTTTGAGATGAAGTCCTGCGATGACCAAGACTGATCGTCGCAGTGGCTTCCGGGGGTTCTTGGTCGGGATGATGAACGCACTAACGGATTTAGGCGTCGTTGTCCAAGAAGGAGATTTCGAATGAATCGGTTTTGTGCGAGTTTGGGTTTGGGCCTGGCCCTCATGGCGTCCTCGGCCATGGGAGCGAACTTCCGTACTGTGACACAGTCCGGCGTGACCCTGGGTGGTCCGACACTCATCAATCAACAGGGGACTGATCTGCCGATGCCAGCTCCGCTGTCACCGACACCAGAAGTTCAGTACAGCGGTCCTGCAGGACAGTTGCCAGTCGTCACCGTGACGGAATCGGCTCTGTTCCCCTGCGTCAAGTACCGCGACGTCCGAAACATCGCCCCATGTGCGGTTCCAGTTGTCGTTCAGGTTCCCGATCCTTGCGCCTGCCGTGATCGCTGTAACCCATGTGCACCACGCCCATGCGTCAATGTGCAAATCTGCGTTCCTCAGAACGGCTGCCCAACGGTCTGCGTGACCCGTCACGGCAACAAGACCCGGTTTGATTACGGCAAGTATGCGATCGACGTTGTTTCGATCAACGGCAAGATCGTTGTGGACTACGACGACTGATCCGTCTGACGGTGAAAAATCTCGAAGCCGAACGCCCATTCGGTGACACATCCGGCCTCGCGCAATCGCGCGAGGCCGTTTGCATTCATACCGGCAAAATTCTGGCAGGTCTTCACACGTCGTCGAGACTTTCTTTGCTGAATGATCTCGCAAACTATTTCCATCACACGGTTTGCGGATTTTCTGTGGTGTTTCCCATCCAGGAGTGAAGGTCTCACGCAAAGACGCCAAGACGCAAAGGGGAAGAGTAACTTTCTGGAATTCTTTGCCTCTTTGCGTCTTGAGCGAAGCGGGCGTGAGCACCGCTGGATGTGCAATAGTCCACGGTAAAAGTCGCCGTGGATGTTTACTTTTCGCCACGTATTTCTGTTGTTTTTCGTCAACAGCCGATTTGCCTTTCGGCAGGTGTGAACTAGGTTTCAGTCGTCATACGTTGAAAGTATGGCACTTTCGATCCATTTCGCCATGACCACTTTGTTTCGGAGCCCTTCCGATTCGAGTGCGAGTGAAAAGGGTTGTCAGAAACTAATCCCCAGTTGCTGTTTCGTTGACGAGGATGCGGGCCATGGACTTACTGAATGTGAATGGGCTGACTCTGATTGCCTGGGGATTGGCCTCTGCCTGGGTGATGATTGCCATCGTCTATATCATGGCTTGCCGAAGTCAGTCCTCACTGCGACCGTTGACAGATACACCTCCACAGTCAGGTCTGCCGAAGCTGAGTGTGATTGTGGCCTGCCGGAACGAGACGACCTGCATCGAAACCTGCATCCGCTCACTGTTTCGCCAGGACTACCCGGATCTCGAAGTCGTTGCCATCAACGATCGTAGTACTGATGACACTGGCGAAATCCTTGACCGCCTGGCGGTGGAATTCTTCAATCGATTGAAAGTCGTCCACGTTTCGATGCTTCCTGCAGGCTGGTTTGGTAAACCTCACGCTCTGGAGCAGGGCTTGAAGAGTGCCACAGGGAGTCTGATCTGCTTTACAGATGCCGACTGCGAATTCCTCGCCCCGTCCGCCTTGCGGACTACCGTCGCAGAGATGCAGCGTGGCGAGTTTGATTTCTTCTCAATTGCCGCCAAGTACACGATGACTTCGTTGCGGGAAAGCGTCACCGTTCCCTGTTGTTCTGAAGCGATTCTGGCCTGGTTGCGACCGGAACGAGTCAGCGATCCACGCTGGACCGACGCGTTTGCCAACGGCGCTTTTATCATGGTCCGCCGGACCCCATTTGAGTCGATTGGCGGCTGGGGTTCAGTCCGTGCGAAAATCAGCGAAGACCTCGAACTGGCTCGACTGGCAAAGCACTCGGGCTTGAAACTGGGTGTGGCTCAAGGTGATGGTTTTTATCAAACGGGCTCATATGGAACCCTGCGAGAATCGTGGAATGGCTGGAGTCGCATTTTCAATGGAGCTCTGACGGCGTCGCAACTCGCCTTTACACTCTGCCGGATGAGTCTCTTGTTCCTGTTGCCACTTTGTGCCGTGTTGTACGGAGTCGCCAATGCTTTGCAGTCGGGCAGCGTGGAATGGTTCACTCACGGTGCCGGCCTGGGATTCGCAATTGCGTACTGTATCCGCACGGCCATGGACCTGATCGTATTTCGACTGGTCGGAGCACCAATCGCATCAACACTGCTGGCCCCGCTGGGTCGCCTGTTTGTCATGGCCGCTTCAGCGCGAGCCTTGCTGTCTCACGCAGGCCTGGTCAGGACTCATTGGCGAGGGACATCATTTGTCTCCGGCCGAATGATCATGCCGGAGCAGTCAAAAGCTTAGATCGTATCCCGGTTTGGTGGGTATCAAACAGCAGCGTCTAACGCTTGTTTCGACGCGACACCGGAGGTGCCGTATCCGAGTGATTCGAGCATCACGGGTTCTCGACCTGCCAGCAACAGTCTTTCAACGGTCTTGACGATCTGAGGCAGGAAGCCTCGTTCCAGATCCAGCGGGTGGAGAACGACACAGGGAAGAGCCCGCTTCCGGAACCGGTATTGGATTTGTCCCAGTCGATACCCGGCGCGGCACAGCAGGCGGATGGGTGAAACGTCCCAGACCCAGGTGGACAACGGAAGGCGATGACCTGCCGATGTGACGACGTTGCCGTACCCGACAGTGTAATGAATCCCGAATTTCGCCAGTCGATCAGGTGTGGCAAATCCGATCTGGTATGTCGGGGCGATGAAGCCAGTGGCAGGCTGCCCCATCCAGCGTTCGAGAATCTCCTGCCCGGCCTCCAGGCGACGGTCTGTTTCTGCGGGATCGAGGCCGTTCATTTCGTCCTTACCGTCGGCGATCTTCGACCGAAACCCGCGAGTTCCCGGCCGGAAGTGTTCGAATCCATGCAGCAGGATGTTCGCATATTCATCCTGGACTCGATCCAGAAATGGTCGGTCACTCTCTCCGAGGGGAACTCCTGCCCAGCAGGGAACGACCGCAGCGGACATGGCATTCCCGATCAAGGGTGCCAGCGCTTCTGTGAACGTCGACACGTGCGATTCGTAGATCGGTGCCACGTCGTGCAGCATGACACAAAATGATCGCGAAACGTCCAGTTGCTGAGGATGGTCTATCATGGTGGGTCGTCAATCGCGCCGAAGTGCAGGAAGTGTGGTTCGTCAGTGAGGTCACGTGGGATGCAACAGCGCATTGAGGCGCATCCAAGTCATTCCATCGGCTTCAGTTCGTTGCGACTTCGACAAATGTGAATTTGTGACGGTTATGACACTTCGTCCGAGATACGGGGCGGGCGTCAGACTTGCTGGATCGAACAGAAAGCCCCGATGTCCTTCGGCGAATGGTCTTTCAGGTCCTTTCAACCGCTGGTACAAGACTTGACCTTCTACGCATTGATTGCACGGATCAAGGACCTGCCCGAATGAACCAGCCCGTTTCGGCTCGCCACAGCACTTTCCTGCTGGTGCTCGCCTTTATCGGATTCATCAGCCTGGGACTGCCTGACGCAGTGATCGGGGTAGCCTGGCCATCTGTTCGCGACACGTTTCGGTTGCGTCAGGAAGCAATTGCTCTGGTCCTGGTCATTTCTGGAATCGGGTATCTCGCGAGCAGTTTTCTGGCAGGCCGATTGATGCAGAGTATGGGGATCGGCCTGGTTCTTGCCGCGAGTACCGGGCTGGTGTCGGCTGCCATGTTTGGTTTCGCTTACTCACCTCTCTGGATCGCATTTCTTTGCTGTGCCTGGGTGCATGGCATGGGATCCGGTGCAATCGACTCGGGCTTGAATGGCTATGCCGCTCACCACATGTCGACGCGATCGTTGATCTGGTTACATGCCTGTTACTGTTTTGGGGCATTGATCGGCCCGGTCCTGATGTCGAGTATTCTGGCCAGCGGTCGCCATTACAGCGCGGGCTATGCGTCCGTTGGCGGGATCATGCTGGCGATGTCGGTTCTGTTCCTGATCACATTTCGTTCCTGGGGTGAGATCTCTTCGCCCTCGACACCAGAGTCGCCAGCCGAACCGAAAGCACCGCCAGTCCGTCCCAGGGTCGCTCTGAAGTACGCGGCTGTCTGGCTGCAGATGGCTGTGTTCTTTCTGTATACGGGCCTGGAAGTAACATTCAGTCAATGGACGTACACGGTTCTGACAGAATCTCGACGCGTCAGTCCTGTCACGGCGGGCATCGTGGTTGGCGTCTACTGGGGATGCATCGGCGTCGGACGCATCATTTCCGGGATGATCGCCGATCGAGTCGGGATCGATCGACTGCTTCGCTATTGTCTGCTCTGTGCAGGGAGCGGAGCGATCCTGATGGCATCGCGATTTCCCGTTGAAGTTGCCTTTCTGGGAATATCACTGGTCGGCCTGGGGCTGGCACCGGTCTTCCCATGCCTGATGTCACGTACACCTCGGCGACTGGGAACTCAGATTTCAGCCCATGCGATCGGCTTTCAGGTTGGGGCTGCCATGATCGGTGCTGCGGTTGTTCCCGGTACATTGGGGCTGTTCGCAGGAATCGGAGGACTGGAAATGGTTCCTCTCGGCACGGTGGTACTGTTCGGGCTGTTGGGATTCCTGCACGAGCGACTGCTTTGTTTTCCCGATGTCGGTACTTCGAACCCGTCATGAATAAGTACGACGTTCGAACCGTGGGCAATAGCGCCCAGCGGCCGATGGTCCAACTCCGAAACGACGTGCTCAGTCCCCATTATCCGTGACACCCGTGGTTGTAGAATCTAACCTCGGATGTCACGGATAACACCGATAATGACAAGAACGAGCGATGTCTCGAGTCATCGAGAAGAATGCAGTTTCGCTATTGCAGGATCGGGTTTAAGTTTTGAAGAGTAATGGACCATCAGCCGGTACGCGCTAGCGTCCGGTTCGCCTTCTTTTCGCTGTTCGACAGGCATTCGAAGTCAAACCGAAGCAAAGTTTCGAGTGG
>CAXBSB010000148.1:0-20236 GCA_963977965.1 uncultured Schlesneria sp. | reverse complement strand
GCATTGTTCGCCAAACTGCGGAACCATTACACCCTGACTTCCAAGAGTCAGGCACAGCCTGACCTACGGGTCTACGGGTCGATCTATGGCGTGCCACACAGGGCTTTGCTTCATACCGGATATCTCATGTCGGGGAACGGTTGAGTGCTTTCGCTCTCTGGAACCATTTCACTATCTCAAACCACAGAATGCTCAGAAGACCGAATGCGAAGCAGATTGCCAGATCGTGGAGATGCAAGTACGAGAAGTGAAACAGGTCTCGCAAGGCTGGGACGTAAAGCACCAGTCCAAGAAACGTGAGCGTCCCGGCGAGAACCCATCGCAGTGCCGGGTTCGGTGACTGGACAGTGGAAAAGATCGAGCGGGTCCAGGAGAGATTGGTGAAGATCAATCCCAGATTCGCGAGGATCAGCGTGGTAAAGCACAGTCCCTTGGCATCCTTTTCATCGTCCCAGCCGAAAAGGGCAAGCAGAAATACCAGCAAGACGATCACCAGCACGCTGCACCCTTCGAGTAATCCGATCCCCAGGGTTCTTATTCCGAAGAGTGGTTCCGTGGGATTGCGGGGCGGGCGCTTCATGATCTCTTCTTCTTCCGGTTCTGCTTCGAAAACCAGCGTGCAGGCGGGATCGATTACTAATTGAAGAAACAGAATATGGATCGGCAGCAGGACCAGTGGCCAGCCGAACATCACCGGGATCAACGACATCCCTGCAATCGGCACATGGACCGCAATGATGAATGTCATCGCCTTCTGAAGATGATCGAAGATCCTGCGGCCCATACGAACGGCTTTCACGATTGAGGAAAAGTCGTCGTCCAGCAGGACCAGGGAAGATGCTTCGCGGGCGACATCCGTCCCTCGACCACCCATCGCAATACCAATATGAGCCGCCTTTAATGCGGGTGCATCGTTGACTCCATCGCCCGTCATGGCAACGACTTCCCGATTCGCCTTGAAAGCGTTGACCAATCTCAGCTTTTGCTCTGGAACCATCCGGGCAAAAACGTTGACCTTCTTGACTCGTTCCTGAAGTTCAGCATCCTGCATCTGATCCAGTTCGGGGCCAGTGATGATTTCGTCGACGGGTTCAATTCCAACCTGCTGCGCTATGCTTTGTGCTGTCTTGCGATGATCCCCGGTAATCATCACGACTCGCATCCCCGCCGTGTAACATTCGGCCACAGCAGCAGGAACGGTCGGGCGTACGGGGTCGGCCAATCCCACTAATCCCAGAAACTCAAAGTCAAAATCATGCTGTTCACCCGGCAGCGGCAGTTGTCGATACACACCCCTGGCAACACCAATGACACGCAGGCCATCCTGAGCCATATTGGTAACGTGATCTCCAATCTGCCGGATACGGTCATCATTCAAGTGGCACAAGTCGGCAATAGCCTCAGGCGCACCTTTCGCTGCCAGAACGTAATCCTTTCCGGTTGGCGATTTCCAGACATGTGACATTGCCAGCAGGCCTGGTGACAGGGGGTAGCCCCGTTCCAATGTCCAGTCCGCATGAAGATGTTCCGTGTCGGCCAACTGGTGGTTGCCAAGTTCGTGAAACGCCTTTTCCATGGGATCAAACGGATCACGCTGACTCGCCAGAATGCCAAACTCAATCAGTCGATGAGACTCATCAGGGAGAGCATTCAGCGATTCGTTACTGAGGTCATAGGTCGCGTTGTTCACGATCAGTTTGCGAATCGACATGCGATTCATCGTGAGAGTCCCGGTCTTGTCGACACACAGAACAGTGGCCGAACCCAGAGTTTCAATAGCAGGGACGCGTCGCGTGAGTACCTGTTGCCTGGACAGTCGCCATGCACCAAGGGCGAGGTAGATGGTGAGTACAACTGGAAATTCTTCCGGCAGTAAACCCATCGCAGTTGTAATTCCGGCAAGGCTGGCACTGAGCCAACTGTCACGAGTCACCCCGTACAGGACCGTCACCAGGACGCCCAAAGCAACGCCGATGATGGCCACATGGCGAACCAGTCGTCCGATTTCTTGCTGCAGAACGGTTCCTTCCATCTGTACGGACTGCAGGGCTTTTCCAATCTTGCCCATGTCTGTGTCGCCTGCCGTTGCGCGGACCTGTGCGATTCCGTGTCCCTGGACAATGAGCGTGCCCGAAAAGATGAATGGCAGGTCTTCGCCACCGGGACGGAGCATCTCTTGAACACCGTCCCACACAACTTTGCGAACAGCGACAGACTCCCCGGTTAAAAGAGATTCGTCTGTGGCGAGGCTGCTGCACGACAGTACGACCGCATCGGCAGGAACTCGGTCACCCTCTGATAGTACGATCAAGTCATCTCGAACAACTTCCCGGCCCGGGATGCGCTTTCGCTGTCCTTCGCGAATCACGAGTGCTCGCGGGCTGGACAGATCACGCAGAGCTTCCAGGGCTCGTTCGGCCTTGCGTTCCTGATAAAGGGTAATGCCAGCCACGGCAAAGACGAATCCGAGCAACATGAGGGCTTCGTGAGCGTCACCGAGCAGCATGTAAATCGAACCGCAGGCGAACAGCATCACAAACATCGGCTCACGGATCACATCCCAGGCGGTGGCGAGAACATGCCGGCTTCTGGACGAGGGAAGCTCGTTGTAACCGTCTTCTTTCAATCGCCGGAATGCCTCTGTTTCTGAGAGGCCGGTCGAAAAGTCGTTGATGTGTTCTGTTTCCATGATTCTCAAATCAGTTTCTGCCGAAAGCGCCTGCCACGTTGTTTGTTCGCCAGCTTTCGCTCAATGGGATTCCTGATCATTATGTTACCCGTTATGGGAATCAGACGCTGGCAACCAGGTCCAACGACCGTGTGGCACGCTCAGACGCATTGGGATTGGCGTCGGTATTCTCGGGCAGCACACTTCCTCGGAGCATAAGAATGAAATCGCATACGGAATACCTGACCTCCCACTCGAATGGGTCTTCAGAATATCACGCCGATCATTGCCCCCGTAGGTCAGGCTGTGCCTGACGAAGTGACGTCAGTTGACGGCATTGTTCGCCAAACTGCGGAGCCATTACACCCTGACTTCCAAGAGTCAGGCACAGCCTGACCTACGGGATGGCCGTTTTTCTCTGGCAGAGTCCTGCCGTCTTTTCTCAATCTTTCCTTGTTGCATTGTTCCCGTATACTAGCTGGCTGCCGGGTACGGGCTTTGGCAATTGGTTGGGAACGCTGGCTTCTTCAACCCGAGAAGATCGGAGAGTGACCCATGTGCCGATATGCAAGGTCTGGTCCGTACAAGACGCATTATGCGTGCTTTTCGTGCCGGAAGGCGTTTAAGCAGCCACCGATTGAGGACTATCTGGACTCGCGAGGACGTGGGTATGTCTATAAACAGCTCAGCAATCTTTGCGCCAACATGAAGGCCCTCCGCCTTCGTGAGGAAGAACTCGGGCACCGCCTGTCTGACCTGGAAGCAGAATACCGCAACGCCACGCATAAATGCCCTGAGTGCGGCGCTGAGATGATCGACATGGGACTAGATTTCAAGCCGCCAAAGCAAAGCGATGCAAAGGCGTGGAGGACACTTCAAGGGATGTACCGTGTAGGACATACCTTCCACACCTGCGGATGCGACGGGCCGGGTTGGATTCCCATTTCAACGAACGATTACCGCCGTTACCTTGCGTCCATGAAGAAGCACTACGAAGAACAGCTTGAGTTAGTTCAGAGGTCCAGCACGCTCCCAACGAACGGAAAGAAGGAAGCTGCCGAATACTGGACGAGTCGAATCGAGGCAATTGAACGAGAGCAGATAAGCGTCGGGTAGAGGGTGACGCTAGAGAACCTTGCTCAGAACAGTTTTCAATTGAGGGCACCAAGCTGGGCAAATTGGTTGTTCGGTTGTCAGAGGTTCGAGATTTCTGGACGCGGATTGGTCGTTGTTGCAAACCGCCCCGTAGGTCAGACTGTGCCTGACGAAGTGACGTCAGGTGACGGCATTGTTCGCCAAACTGCGGAACCATTACACCCTGACTTCCAAGAGTCAGGCACAGCCTGACCTACGCGGAGTGTTCCCGCCGGATTCCCAATGGTCCGCGCGCCACTCTGTGGAAGGTACTCTCCAGACGCTATTTGGCGGTCGTGTGGCACGCTCGGGCGCATTGAGATGCGCGTGGGCATTTGACTGGTTTCGGACTGCTTATGTAGCATCCGGTTGCCATCACACTTCCTCGGAGCATCAGAATGAAATCGCATACGGAATACCTGACGTTCAACATTCCCACTCGAATGGGGTTTCAGAATATCACGCCGATCATTGAGGAAATCGTGCAGAAAAGTGGTGTGCGAGAAGGTCTTGTCTTGTGCAATGCGATGCACATTACAGCGTCAGTTTTCATCAATGATGACGAATCGGGCCTTCACGAAGACTACAAAAAATGGCTTGAAGGTCTCGCACCGTTTGATGCCTCACCGCAAAAGTACGCTCACAATCGTACCGGCGAAGACAATGCAGATGCCCACATGAAACGCCAGATCATGGGTCGCGAGGTTGTTGTGGCCATTACCAATGGGAAACTCGATTTCGGTCCGTGGGAACAGATCTTCTACGGTGAGTTTGATGGTCGCAGGCCCAAGCGAGTGCTGGTGAAAGTGATTGGCGAGTGACAACACTCATTTGGCATCGATCGGCAATGCGTCGATCTTGGCGGCCAGAATGAAATCGTTTTCTGACAGGCCACCGATCGCGTGAGTCCAGATTTCAATTGCCACGTTGCGATATCCAACCAGATGCAGGTCGGGATGATGGCCTTCGTCCTCCGCGACCCTGGCGACCTCTTCGAAGAAGCGAATGCCAGCCATAAAATTCTTGACGACCCACTCCTTGCGGATGCGTTCCTCGTCAGATGTGATCGTCCAGCCTTTCACGCTGGTCAGTTGAGCCGCTGCCTCGGCGGCGGTCAGCCTGGGGACTCCCCCTTCGCACGGGACACATTTCTTCGCGAGCAACTGTTCATTCGATTGAGTGGTCATGGGCTTGTTTGTCCGATGGTTTCCGTAGGGAGATTCAGAGGGCAGGCTTCAGGTTGGCGAGCAGTTCGACAGCTTCCTTGACCCAGCCGCTTTCCCAGACGTGCTTGCGTTGAGGGCCATCGCGGTATTCGTGGCGAATCTGCCATTCTTCAAGCTGTCGATGAGCCGTGATGTGGTGCTCACGAAAGTTGTCGTATCCCGTCAGGACCAGTCGAGGAGCAGCGTCTGTCAGAACGGAACATTTCTTGATCGCAGGCAGGACACGATACGTTTCGAAATGTTCCTGCGTCCCGAAGACCTGGCCTGCTCCATACTGATCGAATCGAGGCATCGTCAGCGGTGCGTCCCAGGCGGCGGCTCGACCGAAAACATCTGGATGTCGCACCAGAAGACTCCACGCACCCCAGCCGGATTTGCTGAAACCGAGCAACCAGCGACTTCTCGCATGACGCTCAGCCGGGTACTGCTGCTCGATGAATGGCACGACCTCTTTGACGAAATAGGTCTCCTGCCGGATCGACTTGTCGGTCGGATGGTCTGCGTACCAAGGAAGATGAGCAAACGTCGGCGCGACACAGATCAGGCCGAACTTGTTATGCAGATCATGACGCTGGACTTCAGCCAGTCCATTGCCGTATCGATGTTCATTGTTCGCTTCCACCGGCAGAACGTAAAGGACGGGGTATTGCCGACCTGGTTCCAGTGCAGCGGGGAGAAGAACATTGATTTCCGTTGGACCTGCCTGGAACTCAGACTTCCAGCGATGAATCCACCATCCTTCGGGTGATTTTTCCGCAGCGGGTTCCTCAGCTTGCAGACAAGCTGGCATCGTCAGGACAAGAATCAGCATCACGATGCAATGACAAACGCGGCGAATGGTCGCCGCGCTGCGTTTCCATCGAGACAAAAGAGATTGCACTGCAGTCATGCCTGAGTCTCGAGCGTACTTCACTTCGATGAGTGACCTGTTCGAAAACTATTCCGAGCGAGCCTTCATCATCTGAAAGATTCCGACGAGGATCAAGACGCCACCAACGGCCATCAGTCCTCCAGAGCTATTCGTTCCGCGCAGGGCAAGCTGCCCGCTGGCACCGCCGACCACACAGACCAGTCCCCAAACGATGTTCCACATGTGAGATTCCAATAAATCAGGCCCGGGAAAAACAGGATGTGCTACCAGAGACAGAATCCTCAGAACTGACGAAAATATCAAGTGGCTCTAATAAGATCATTTGATCTCTAAACCACCTGTTGAGGTTCGATGCACCGAAGATCTGATGTGTCAATACTTTGGCGACGTCAAACGACTTACGCCGATCGTGCGATTCCACTGGTTTCTCCCCGATTGCGGCTTGAACCTGATCTTGTTGGATTCGGCAGATTCCACTAGTTTTCCCGCACATCTCCCATTGATCTGTTGTCGGTGCTGTCTGAAAGGGGCCTGTTGCGCTTTCAGCGGTTCCTTCACCCATGAAAACCACCTTGGATTCTCGGGTTTCCCCGATGTTTCGAACCGTCGGTCCGTTGCTGATCGGGCTTGGCTTGTGCATCTGTTCAGGATGCACAATGGCGGGGGGAGCGCGCGGATGGAACACGGCGGGACGTGACTGGAATCGAGAAAAGCCCGAAAGTTCGACTGCCAATTCTGAAGAAAAGTCTGCCATCAGGTCCTTTAGACCTCCTCGGCGCGATGTGGCAGAGTATCCAATTCCTGCCGAATCCGATTTCACCGGCCACGTTCCTGATCTCGCCAGGGGATTGAAATCTGGTTCGTCCGTAGTGACGGCTGGAAATGAAGCGGAAGCCGATGACATTACGAGTGGCGTTCGTGACGCCCAATTCCGGTCGGATCGCGACATTACCGACAACCCGATCGAATTGCAGGGATTGCAAGTCGCGGAACTGGAACCGACAGAAACGGATCGTTCGAAGTTTCAGCAAGCATCGAACGATGTCTGGGGACAGCCGGACGACGGGATTGAGCTGACCTCAGCCCAATCCAACAAAGCGCCAGGACCGTGGCAGGCCGAACTGGAACAATTGATCGCACGAGCCGAACGAGATCTTGCGTCGTCGTCATCCGGAACGGATCCTGTTCAGCGTGCGGAATATCGTCGGCGACAGGTTCATCTTCGGATGCTTTACCTGATCGCTCGACATCCCGAGCGGGCCCTGATGGCGATCCCTTCGCTCGATCCTGCAGATCAGGAATACTGGCAGCAGATCGTCTGGGCCATCACAAATTCACTCGATTCTGAAGACCTCACTCATCAGGAACGGGCAGCTCAGACAATTCCTCCCGTGAACACAGCCCTTCGCAGGTTGCGAGAACAGGCAGAACTGACAATCCGCAATCCGGCATTCTGTGAAGAGATCTCTTATTTCGGGAACTACAAACGATTTCCTCGTGAAGAATTTGTTCCCGGCCAACTGGTCCTGCTGTACGCCGAAATCGAAAACTTCCGCAGTGAACCGACACAGTCTGGCGAATACCGAACCCTGCTGCGGTCGGTGGTTGAAATCTTCGGCCCCAACGGACAGATCTGCTGGAAGAAGAGTTTTCCCGCGACAGAAGATCTGTGTCGCAACCCGCGTCGTGACTACTTTCACAACTATCAGTTCACAATCCCCGAACGACTGGTGCTGGGCCCTCATACGCTCAAGTTGACCGTTGTCGATGAACTGAGCGGCAAACAGTCGACCGTGTCGCTGAATTTTGTCGTCAAGTAGTACGAAGCGTACTTCGACTTCCGCAACGCCCAACGGGGCTCACGTCTGCCACAGTTGCTGTGACTTGAGGAACAGTTCACCCGGTCGTACGCATCCCGGCCGCGATCCCCTGCACTGTCAGTCTCAACAGTTCCCGTATTCGTTCGCCGTCTTCCGCAGGCAGATTGCGCCGTCGCTGGATCCATTCAATCTGGATCAGATTCAACGGATCGATGTACGGATTGCGGGCATCGATGGATGCTTGTAGCCACGGGGAGTTTGAAAGCAGGTGCAGGTTTCCGGTCAGAGACAGAATCGCACCTTCCGCTTGGTCGCGCTGGTTCTGAATCATTGTTCCGATGCGATGCCGAACGTCGTCACTTTCAACCAGACCCGCATAACGGCTGGCGATGAAAGAATCGGCCTTGGCCAGGGCGAGTGCCGCGTTGTCGATCATCGCCTGAAAGAACGGCCACTCGCGATACATCGCCCGGGCTGTTTGCCAGTCGTCTGTTTCTTCGTTCATCAGTTCTGTCAGGGCCGTGCCCAGGCCATACCAGGCTGGAATCAGACTGCGGTTTTGAGTCCACGAAAAGACCCACGGAATCGCTCGCAGGTCAGCGAGGGACCTTTGGCCACGCCGCCGAGCCGGGCGAGATCCGATGTTTAAGGATTCGATCTCGTCAATTGGTGTCGCAGCGCCGAAGAATTCAATAAAGCCCGGCTGGTCTACCAGTTCTCGATAGACCTGGAATGATCGCTGAGCGATCGCTTCCATGATCTTGATCCATTCGGGTCTCGCGGTACGTGCCGGCATCGCACTGGCCAGCAGTGTTGCAGAGGTCACCTGTTCCAGATGCCGAAATGCAATCTGATCATCGTCGTAGCGTTCGGCGAGCACTTCCCCCTGTTCAGTCAGTCGCAGGCTGCCATCCAGAGCATCCGGTGGTAACGAAGTAATTCCGCGAGCGGCAGGCCCACCTCCACGTCCCAGAGATCCACCGCGACCGTGGAAGAATGTCAGATCGATCCGATGCTGATCTGCAACTCGCTTCAGCTCGCTCTGAGCTCGATACAGGCTCCAGCACGCTGCCAGATATCCGCCGTCCTTCGTGCTGTCGGAATAGCCGATCATGACGAGTTGTCGCGAACCCTGCTGCCGCAGGTGTGCAGCATAGAGTGGCTGGTTGAGAATCGAATCCAGCGTTTCAGGCCCTCGCTTCAGATCGTCGATCTTTTCAAACAAGGGAGCGATCGACAGCTGCTCTGGAAGCTTGCTCACATCGATTCCCGGTGCGTTTCCTGACACTTGAGCCCAGCGCCACAGCCACAGTACCGTCAGCACGTCGCTCGGGATGCTGGTCATGCTGATCACGTGGCTTCCCAGGCAATTCGGGCCAAACGTTGCCATGGCATCGTGAAGAAGCTCGAACAAAGCGAGTGTTTCCACGGACTGAGGTGACAATCCTTCACGTGGAATATCACGGACTGTGGCGATTGTTCGCGACAAGAGTTCCTGCCGCGGAACCTCGTCCAGCGAAGCAAAGTCATCTGTCAGTTGAAGTCGTGCGAACAGTTCGGTCATGACCTCGCGGTACACGCGCGCATCCTGCCTGACATCGAGACATGTCATGTGCAGGCCAAATACTCGAACAAGGTCCAGCCATTCCAGAAGTGGCTCGCAAAGCACTTCCTTCGCTCGGTTTTCCTGAAGGCTTTCCACCACTGCACGGACGTCCTGTTCCAGATCGCTTCCGTCGCGATATCCCCCCGCTGGCAGGGGCTCTCCAATGACCGCGGCACGCGACTGCTGCAGTCGCCATTCGATGACCGCCAGCCATCGTCGCCAGATCTCCATTGAGGGCATCGATTGCAGCTGTTCCACTGCTGGCCACTGGCTGACCGCTTCATTGATTCGTTGCTTAAGAGCCTCTGTCCCGGAGACTTCGTTTTCGGAAATCGACAGGAATTCTGAAAGCTGTTGACACCGCTCCAGGTGAGCGTCGATTGCGGCGATGCGGAGCAGATGCAATGTCTGACGAGTAACGTCGCTGGTAACGTGAGGGTGACCGTCGCGATCACCTCCGATCCAGGAGCCAAACTTCAAGAAACGAGGCAGATGAAAATCCGAATTGGGATAACAATCGGTCAAGGCACGACGCATGTCGCGATAGACTTCAGGAACAACCTCCCACAGCCTTGGAGTCATCGACAACCCGCGGCGTACCTCTTGCAGAACTGTCGGTCGCGACGGGCGCAAAAACTCGCTCTGCCAAAGAACTATCAGTTCGGTGCGAAGTTGATTCTCAAGTTTCCGACGCTCACGCGGCAGGTGTTCGTCTCGTTCCAGTTCTTCCAGAATCTGTCGCATCCTTCGGATCTTCGATCGGTGACTGCGCCGCTTGGCTTCGCTGGGATGGGCGGTAAAGACGAGTTCGATGGAGAGACGGTCCAGGGCATTCTGCATCGCAACCGCCGACAGACCTGCATCACGCAATTTTAGAATCGCCTCGCCGATCGATTCGTAGCGAGGTTGCGGATGCCGTTCGCGCTCACGTGACCTCAAGACACGAACACGCTGCCGATCCTCAGCAAGATTGGCCAGATCGAAGAAGATACTGAATGCACGAGTGACGTTGCGGGCATCAGAGTCATCGAGCGACGCAATCGCTTGACTCAATCGAGACTCGGCAGCCTGATCACCGGCCCGGCGTTCTCGCGACAGCTTGCGGATTTCTTCAACCTGTTCCAGCCCTTTGTCACCGATAAGGTCCCGGATGACTTCACCAAGCATGTCACCCAGAAATCGAACGTCGCGACGAAGCAATTCCTGACTGACCGGTTTCACGTCCCTCAATCCTTCTGAATGATATTCACTCTAAAGCGCCGCCTTGACACTCCGTCGCCTTTTACCGGTCGCAGTGAGTCTCTTCAACGATTCTCTGGAGCCACTTCGGTCTACCGAAGCCTGCAGGATCGCCTGCGACTGCCGGTGACTCACAATGACATCCCAGGGATCGATGAAGTACGGATCATCGCGAAACGCGATGCACGCATACACAACAATCGAGCACACTACGCCAAACATCAGAAGATGAAGCACTTTTTCCTCCTGCACAGCTCTGGAAGCCGGTTCTTCGGGACGGCGGCCTACTGCACCTCCACGATCGATGTACGCAGTGTAATACACGACTTTAGTATCGTCAATCGTCTGCCGCATATTTTCGTCAGTCGAGGCGGCGAGCTGAATCCGATCCTCGTAAACCTTTGCAGATAAACAACTTTTCAGGATTGCGGTAAAGCAGTTCGTGACCTCTTTTTTGTCACTGTAAAGAGCACTTCTGTTGGGCTTGGGTCGCCTCCCTATCTTTGGTCGTTGCGCCAGTGCCGCCGACTGGCTGCCATTCAGCCATTGAACGACCGACAGATCCCACGTGGCGGAAATCTTGCCGTACAGAGTGGAATTGCAATGCGGGACGTGCGGTCACAGGTGTGGGTTGGTCACTCGCCCTCAACAGCGGCCTGGAGAATGACCAACTTTGCGGAGTTTCTTAAATCGCCGACAGACTTCAACTCCAGACACCGAATACACGACTTGCATTTCCTGAATTCTTCGTAGGAATCAGCCTCTACCGTCAGTAGCCCGTTGGACGACACTCGATACACGACATAAAATGCATACATTACGGTTCCATTCAGGGTTGCTGAATCGTCCTGAGGACGCACTGAACCAGAGAACCTTTCAACCTCTTCAGACGATACGGAGCAATAACGGTGAACGATCTGTTTCAGTGGATACGTCACAAGTCTCGATTGATTGTTACCGTGGCAGGTGTCGTTGGACTCGGTGTCGAAGCGGGCATCAACTGGGAAACGGTGTCCAGTAAGGGTTTGGAACTCATTTCACTGGTCACGCATGGATCCGAGCGGCCTGAACACCATCACGAAGCCCACAAGATCCTGGCCACGAGCCCGCAGGTGAAGCCCATCACCCTGACTCAGCAGTATGTCTGCCAGATCCATTCCCAGAGACATATCAAGGTCAGAGCCCTTGAAATGGGGTATCTCGAAGCAATACCGGTCAAGGAGGGGCAACAGGTCAAAGAGGGTGATCTGCTGTTTAAGGTTCGGCCAATTCTTTACCAGTCGAAGCTGGATGCAGAGACGGCTGAGGCTCAGCTGGCACAACTGGAATACAACTTCACCAAGAAACTGTTTGATGACAAAGTCGTGTCGCAGAACGAGGTCGCTCTGCTGGAGGCAAAGCTGGCGAAAGCCCATGCCAAGGTTAAGTTGGCTGCCGCTGAACTGGATTTTGCCACTGTCAAAGCTCCGTTCGATGGCATCGTCGATCGACTGCAACTGCAGCAGGGGAGCCTGGTTCAGGAAGGGGAAGTCCTGACGACGCTGTCCGACAACAGTGTCATGTGGGTTTACTTCAACGTTCCGGAAGCCCAGTACCTCGAATACATGAACAGTCAGCGTCAGAACAAGGATGAACTGCAGATCGAACTCGTGTTGGCAGATCATTCGAAATTCCAACACATCGGCAAGATTGGTGCAGTCGAAGCGGACTTCAACAACCAGACCGGGAACATCAAGTTCCGGGCAGACTTCCCGAATCCTGAACATCTGCTGCGTCACGGCCAGACCGGCACCATCGTGATCAGCCGTGTACAGAAAGATGCGGTCGTGATTCCGCAGCGAGCGGTCTTCGAAGTTCTCGCCAAACAATACGTTTACGTTGTTGACGAAGACGATGTCGCTCACCAGCGAGAGATTGTTGTTCAAGACGAACTCGAAGACATCTATGTTCTCAAAAGCGGAGTCGGCATCGACGAAAAGATCATTCTCGAGGGAATCCGGCAGGTTCGCGATGGGGACAAGGTGGAATATGAGGATCGGCACGCTGAAGAAGTCGCTGCCAACCTGAAATTTCATGCCGAATAGCAACCGCTTCCAGCCGGTTGATCATCAGCAACTTTATGGACCCGCCCTAAATCATGTTCTCCAAATTCCTCCATCGACCGGCACTGGCGATCGTTATCTCGATCATCATCTTGTTCCTGGGGGGGCTCTCGATCAAGACGCTACCGATCTCGCAGTTTCCGTCGGTCGCGCCGCCAAGTGTCGTCGTCACAGTCGCCTATCCCGGTGCCAGTGCCAACGTGCTGGTCGATTCGGTGCTGGTGATTCTGGAGCAGGCCATCAACGGTGTGCCTGACATGCGCTACATGGCGTCAGCAGCCACCAGTGCCGGTGAAGCGACAATTCAGATCGTGTTTGAACCTGGAACTGATCCAAACGTTGCGGTGCTGAATGTCCAGAATCGTATCCAAACTGTAAAAAACAGACTTCCGCCGCTCGTGGAGCGTGAGGGGATCATCGTCATGCAGGCCATGACGAGTATGTTGATGTACGTCAACATCTACAGCACGGACAAAGGGCACGATCAGAACTTTCTGTACAACTACGCATTCGTGAACCTGCTGCCCGAGATCAAGCGAGTCCGGGGGATCGGCAGTGCGACCATCCTCGGCAGTCGCCAGTACGCGATGCGAGTCTGGCTCGATCTGGACCGGATGCGTGCCTACAACCTGTCGTCCGAAGACGTCATGAAAGCACTGGCAGAACAGAGCATGATCGGTTCGCCTGGCCGGTTGGGGCAGGCCACTGGTAAGAAATCGCAAACAGTTGAATACGTCCTCACATGGGTCGGCCGGTACAACAAGCCGAAGCAGTACGAGGAGATCATTCTCAAAGCCAACGAAGATGGCGAAATCATTCACCTGAAGGATGTGGCTGACATTGAACTGGGCCCTTCGTACTACAACATTTACTCCGACATCGATGGCAATCCTTCAGCGGCGATCGTGCTGAAACAACTCCCCGGCACAAACGCCGCCGTTGTTATCGAAGAAGTGAAAAAGCAACTCGAAGAGATTCAGGAATCTTCGTTTCCGCCCGGCATGAAATTCGAAGTCAGTTATGACGTATCCAGCTTTCTGGAGGCGTCGATCGAACAGGTTTTGCACACGTTGTTCGAAGCATTCGTGCTGGTGTCGCTGGTGGTTTATCTGTTCCTGGGTGATTTCCGCTCGACTTTGATTCCGACCCTGGCTGTCCCCGTCTCCCTGATTGGAACCTTTTTCTTCCTGCAGATGTTCGGCATGTCGATCAATCTGATCACTCTGTTCGCACTGGTGCTGGCGATCGGGGTCGTCGTGGACGATGCGATCGTGGTCGTCGAAGCTGTCCATGCCAAGATGCACGAGAAACACATGTCACCGTATCAGGCGACTCGCGAGGTTGTGAACGAGATCAGTGGCGCGATCATCGCGATCACGCTGGTGATGACGGCCGTGTTCGTGCCCGTGACCTTCATGACCGGCCCAGTCGGAACGTTCTATCGGCAATTCGGCATTACGATGGCCACGTCCATCATTCTGTCCGGGGTCGTGGCATTAACACTGACCCCCGTGCTGTGCGCGATGATTCTGAAGCCTCATACAGGCATGAAGAAGCGTGGCCCACTGGGCATGCTGCTGCATGTGTTTGATCGTGGCGTCGAGAAGATCACCAATGGGTATGCCGGGTTTCTGCGTCCAGTCGTCACGCAGCGCATGTTCACTTTGTTGGTGATTGCAGGCTTCAGTGCGGGTATCTATGCAGTCAATACAAAACTTCCTGCCGGATTCATCCCGCTGGAGGATCAAGGGATGATTTATGGGATCATCCAGACTCCGCCGGGGTCAACCATCGAATACACCAACGCCAAATCTCATGAATTGCAGACCATCGCCAAAAGTATCGATGGCGTGAACTCGGTCTCGTCGCTGGCCGGTTACGAAGTCTTAACGGAGGGACGTGGATCCAATGCTGGTACCTGCCTGATCAACCTGAAGCCATGGGCTGATCGCAAAATGACATCTAAGGAGATTATTCAGGAGCTTGAGCGAAAAGGGCGCGAGATATCGAACGTCAAACTCGAGTTCTTTGAACCACCCGCAGTACCCGGATTTGGTGCTGCCGGGGGATTCTCTGTGCGAGTTCTGGACAAAACCAACTCGATGAACTACCAGGAACTGGGCGAAGTGACAGACAAGTTCATGGCGGCTCTGTCGAAACGCAAAGAAGTGAAAGGTCTGTTCACCTTCTTCGCCAGCAACTATCCCCAGTACGAAGTCGTCATCAATAACGATGTTGCTATGCAGAAAGGGGTGTCGATCGGGAAAGCGATGGACAACCTTTCCGTCGTTGTCGGCAGCACATGGGAACAGGGCTTCATCCGCTTCGGTCAGTTCTACAAGGTCTTCGTCCAGGCAAAGCCCGAATTTCGCAGGTATCCGGAAGATCTGGAGAATATGTTCGTCAAAAACGATGACGGAGAAATGGTTCCCTACTCGGCATTCATGAAGATCGACAAGAGACAGGGACTGAACGAGATCAACCGATACAACCTGTATACCTCTGCAGCAATTCAAGGAGCACCAGCCCCCGGTTACAGCAGCGGCGAAGCCATTCAGGTGATCCAGGAAGTTGCCGCCGAAACGTTGCCTCGCGGCTACGGTCTTGGCTGGGAGGGACTGTCGTACGACGAAGCGGGGAAAGGCAACCTGGCAATCTATATCTTCCTGATCGTCGTCATCTTCGTTTATCTGGTTCTGGTCGGGCAATACGAGAGCTTCATTCTGCCATTGGCAGTCATCCTGTCGTTACCAGTCGGGATCTTCGGATCCTTCCTGTTCCTGCAACAGATGGGCTTGGCAAACGATGTCTATTGCCAGATTGGTCTCGTCATGCTGGTCGGTCTACTCGGTAAGAATGCCATCCTGATCGTCGAATTTGCAGTGCAACGACATCACGAAGGGTTGAGCCTCAAAGAGGCCGCGATTGAAGGAGGCAAATTGAGATTCCGGCCGATTCTGATGACCTCGTTCGCGTTCATTGCCGGCCTGATCCCGCTGGTTCGAGCGACCGGTCCCGGCGCGATTGGAAATCGCACGATCGGCACCACTGCCGTCGGTGGAATGCTTCTGGGAACCGTGATCGGGGTTCTTGTGATCCCTGGTCTTTACTACCTGTTCGGCCTGATCACTGACAACAGCGGGAAGTTTATTCAGGATGAATCCAACGAACCGCTGAGCGAGACCATCGAACATCCGGTCCCTCACCACGCGTAGCAACCTTCTTGCCACGGGTTGATAGCGTCACTGACGATTTGCCGTCGCGTCGATCAATCGTTTCACAAGACGCTCTTGAGAAGTTATGAGCCACGAAGATGTGATCCGCGAGATTGAAGAGAGGTATCGACAAACTGGTCGAACGTTTAATGAATTTCAGCGCCGTCACTGGGCCGCAACAGAAGCAATCAAACTCGGTCGCGGTGGCATCTCGATTGTCAGCAAGGCTCTGCGAATCTCACCGAATACGATCAAGAAGGGGATTCAAGAAATTGCCTCGGGGCAAGCAGAGACGCTCTCTGTCGAGAATGCGCGCATCCGCAAACCCGGTGGTGGACGGAAGCCGAAGCGATCATCCGCAACAGCTTCGCTGCCATCGAATCCTGGTGAAGAATCGGCCGTAACTCAGTCACCACCAGGTTCGCCTGATGGCCCCTGCCATGATCAGAAAGAGGCGCCACCGCTTGAAATCGATGCGAAATTCTGCCCCGGTCAACACGATTGACCTGCAATCAAAACGACGTGGGGAACCACGTGCTTTGTGTGCGAGAAAAGACTCCTTCTTGCAGGATCGTCAGCGATCCCCAAACATCGGAAGTTTCTGCCACATTGCTGGCAAAACATTTTCCAGTCGAGTTCTTCCTGAAGCCAGCATTTTCGTCATGTTATTCAATTCTCCTATCTCCCCTTGCTTTTGCTTTCCCCCACAGGCCGCGCAGTCGATCAATTATTCTGTCGACTGCGAAAACGCAGATTGGGACCTGGATGAAGGTCTGACCAGGTGACAGCCGCCGCACGCTGAGTCAAATCGGCCTGTCATCACTTGCCAGGCAGGATTGCTGTCAAGCCCCCATTCATCAAGGATGAGAGAGATGAACCTCGTAGCGCACGCTTCGGTCGCGAAGCACAAGACGTGGGCGATCACGACACTAGTCGCCTGTACTCTTCTGACGGTTCTCCCCGGTTGCGGAATCCCAACACTTCGCAACCCACTCGCCGGACGTGAATTGCCCGACACCTTCAACGGCGAGATCAGCGGAGAGAATTCCGCTCATGTGGGGATCGAAGAATTCTTCAATGATCCGATTCTGACGAATCTGATCACCCAGGGTCTGACCGAAAACTATCAACTCAAGATTCTGGGCGAAGACATCGAGATCGCCAACAACGAAGTCTTGCGACGACGCGGTGCCTACCTTCCGTTTGTGAATATCGGAGCAGGTGCACGAACGGACAAGTTCAGCTCCTTCACGTTGCTGGGGGCTGACAATCGGTTGAATACACTTCCGAATGGAACCAACTTTCCCAGCCCATTGCCGAATTTCCTGGTCGCCGCAAATGTCTCGTGGCAGGTCGATATCTGGAGACAGTTGCGAAATTCCCGCGATGCCCAGGTCCTGCGGTACCTTGGCACAACCGATGGGCGAAATTACGTCGCAACGCGTCTGGTCGCCGACATTGCCGAAAACTACTATCAGTTGCTGGCACTCGACAAACGCATGGAGAATCTGGACCGCATGATCGCTCTTCAAGAGAAGAGCCTCGAATTCGCCAAGGCTCGAAAAGAAGGAGCTCGCGGTACAGAACTGGCCGTTCAGCGATTTGAAGCTGAGGTTCGAAAAAATCAAAGCGATAAGCTGGTCATCAAACAGGGAATCATCGAGGCCGAAAATCGCATCAACTTCCTTGTTGGTCGCTATCCACAACCTGTTGAACGATCGACGGAATTCTTCGACTTGAATCTGCACCCGCTGAGCCTGGGAGTTCCCTGTGACCTGCTGCTGAATCGTCCCGACATTCGTCAGGCCGAGCGAGAACTTGAAGCGGCGGGACTGGACGTCCAGGTTGCCAGGGCCGATTTCTATCCGAAGCTGAATCTCTACGCGGGTGTTGGATACGAAGCCTTCAACGCCAAGTATCTGTTCATGACGCCGCAATCCCTGGTCTACAACGTCGCAGGTGATCTGGTTGCTCCACTGATCAACAAGAAGGCGATACAGGCCGAGTACATGAACGCGAACGCCCGGCAGTTGCAGGCAATGTACGAATACCAGCGGGTCATTCTTAATGCGTTCACTGAAGTGACAAACCGCATGGCCAAGGTCCAGAACTACACAACGAGTCTGGAAATCAAGAAACAGCAACTGGATGCACTCGAAGCCTCGGTCGATTCCGCAACCAAGCTGTTCCAGGGAGCTCGAGTGGAATACATGGACGTGCTGTTCGCTCAGCGCGATCTGCGAGATGCAAGAATGACCTACATCGAAGCCAAGAACGAGCAACTCTCTGCCATCGTCAATACGTATCAGGCACTCGGCGGCGGTCTGGTGAACTTCCAGTATCCCAACGGCGTCGTCGTCTCAATGCCAGAATCAGAACTGCCATCCCCGACGATACCGAAAGAAGAAGCCCCGACGCTCGTTCCACCGACACCTGAAAAGGCGAAAGAACAGAACGATTGAGGGAATGAATCTCGTTTTGGACCACGGATGACTCGGAAGATACGGATGAAGGTCGACTTGAAGAGACGGTCTCATTTTCGAGGCGGACAAATTCCAACAGATCGTTCTGCACAGGTTCTGGCTGTTCTGACTTGATTGATTCAAGTCTCCTCCGTGTCTTCCGTCTCCGCCACTCGTCCCGCAAATGGATCGCCCTGGGTTCCATGTTTCCAGGATTGCGTTCTAACATCACCAGCGGCACATCCAGCGAGGTGACTCCGACTTCGCTCGGAATGCCTGGTGTCTCCCGGTCAAAGTTGATCGAAATCCAGAACTGTTGCAGGCTCAGCAAAAATCAAAGAATAATTCATTGACAGTTCGGAACCTTCCGATATAATTGAACGTGTGAGGGAGAGAGCAATGAGCACAACACCACAACTGACTGATCTGGAGGCTTTGGGACAGGCTGCGGAATGTCTCCGCGTTCTGGCTCACCCGCATCGGTTGCGCATGATTCAGATGCTGCTCCAGGGCGACCATACGGTGACTCAACTGGCCGAGGCTTGTGAGTTGCCAACTGCGATGGCGTCCGAGCATTTGCGATTGATGCAACGCTGCGGATTTCTCTCCAGCGAAAAGGATGGACGAAAGGTGTATTACCGCATTGCCGAACCCCACCTGAAGCATATTCTCAAGTGCATCGAAGACCGCTTTGATTCCGTGAAGGGTACTTAGCCCTTTTTTTCGCCAATTTGTTCGACAGTTTCCGAACAGTCGACTTTACAACGCAAGCAGATCAGGAGATTCACAATGAACATCAAGACAATGACCCCCAAAGAGCTTCACGACCTTGTTCAATCGGGTACCTCGGTGGAACTGTTCGATGTCAGGACCCCGGTTGAGTATCGGGAAGTCCATGTCAGTTTCGCCCGCAACGTGCCACTTGATCAATTGGAAGTGACTCAGCTGACAACCAGACGTACGGGAACTGACCCACTGTACGTGATCTGCCGTTCAGGCAATCGCGGGAAGCAGGCCTGTGACAAGTTTGTTGCTGCGGGTTACACGAACGTTGTGAACGTCGAAGGGGGAACGCTGGCCTGGGATCAGGCGGGATTACCCGTTGTCCGCGGCAAGAAGGCGATCTCTCTCGAACGGCAAGTCAGGATCGCTGCAGGAATGCTGGTGTTGCTTGGTTCAGTGCTCGGGGCGCTCGTTAGCCCGTACTGGATTGGCTTGTCGGCGTTCGTTGGCGCGGGACTGACATTTGCCGGAATCACTGATACCTGCGGGATGGGAATGTTGCTCGCACGGATGCCATGGAACCAGGTTCCGAAAGCCCCGTCCTCGGGTTCGCCCGAACGAAACGCGAACTGTGCTCCGAGGTCTTCGACTTCGTGCTGCAGTTGAAAACGAACAATCAGAAACACCAGAAATCACAAACAAGGAATTCATCATGAGTCCTGTCAAACATGTCACGCGGCAGTCATTTCAGGCGGATGTTCTGCAATCACCCGTTCCTGTGCTGGTCGACTTCTATGCGGACTGGTGCGGTCCGTGCCGGATTCTGGCACCGACGATGGAACGCCTGTCCGAGGAATTTGCCGGTCGAGCCAGTGTGGTGAAGATCAACATTGATCAGGAACCGGAACTCGCCAATCAGTTTCAGGTCCAGTCCATTCCGACGCTGATTTTCGTCGCAGGTGGCAACGTTGTTGCCCGGACGTCCGGAGTTGCGGCCGAGGCCAGCCTGCGAAATGCGATTCACCAACTGACTGCCAACTCAGCGACGATTGCCCGACGCGTGGGATAACCGCGCATCGTGCCGTTTGATTCATTCACTCAATCATTCCAATCCAGGAATTCGATCATGATTCTCAAGCAATACTATCTTGGCTGCCTGGCACACGCTTC
>CAXBSB010000147.1:0-20298 GCA_963977965.1 uncultured Schlesneria sp. | reverse complement strand
GTTGGCGCGTTCTTCGATCCGGGGTCGAAACTTCGCTCCGCCCCCGGATCATGAGGAACATTACGTCGAGCCCAATGCCAAATCGTCATGATCCAAGGCACAGCCGTGGCGAAGCGGGAGGGTGAGGCTCCAGCCGAACCGTCTTTGAATCGGGAAGCATAATACCCAATCCCGGCTCGGCGGGAGCCTCGCCCTCCCGTTTTGCCTCTAAAGCAGCAGATCGGCCACAGATATCGCCAAACATCGTTACCTGTGTTGAGTGCCACCCAGTTGCAATTCGGGTCCGCCGCCTGGGTGGCAATTTCAGAGCAGAATTGGCGATTCAAATGCAATTCGTGTAACATCACGACTGCACTTGAGTCACGTCGTAACGTGCGGCGTGAACGGCAGTTGGCTCGCCACTGCACGATGGATGACAACCCTTTCGCAATGCCTTGAATTCAGGTTGATCGCACAGAACGAGGATACGTACTCGCATGACTGAAACGGTTGCACCGCCCCCTGCAGATCCTGTCGGCGCTCGCCCGCCTGTTGGTAGTGGGATTGATTACGAGAAGTTCCTGGACTGTGTTCACTGCGGTTTGTGTACGGCCTCGTGCCCGACGTACCTGGAAACGGGTGACGAAAACAACAGCCCGCGTGGTCGTATCTACCTGATGCGAGCCGTGACCGATGGTCGGCTGGAACTCAATGACACCGTCAAACGGCATCTTGATCTGTGCCTCGACTGTCGCAGTTGTGAATCCGCATGCCCCTCCGGGGTCCAATATGGTCGATTGATTGAGCCTTTCCGGATTGAGACTCAACAACGAGATGCTGCTGACAACAAAAGCCGGCCCGGCTGGTTTCAGTCGTGGATTCTCTATGGGATGTTTCCATACCCTCAACGATTGCGCTGGGCACTCTGGCCCGCTCGACTGGCTCAGATGTCGGGACTGGATCGCCTTGCAGAGAACCTGGGTCTGTTGCGAATCCTTCCACAGAAGCTGCGGCGGATGCATCGGCTGCTTCCCCCGCTGCGAAGCCGGGAACCTCGAATTCCTGAAGTTCTTCCGGCCATTGGCCCAAAGCGGGCTCGCGTGGCACTCTTCACCGGGTGCGTGGCAGATGCCATGTTTCACCACGTCAACTGGGCGACGGCCCGAGTCCTTCAGCAGAACGGCTGCGAAGTCATTACGCCACGTCAGCAGGTCTGCTGCGGTGCGATTCATTATCACAGCGGCGCCGGAGAACCAGCGCTCGATCTGGCTCGAGCCAACGCGACCGCATTTACGTCCAGTGACATTGATGCTGTTATCATCAATGTCGCCGGATGCGGTTCGATGTTGAAAGACTATGGCCATATGGGTGAGGAACTGGCGAAGCAGGACCAGTTGCTGCGAAAGTCACTCGAACAGTTTTCTGGCAAAGTGAAAGACATTTCTGAATTCCTGATGGAACTCGGTCCGATCCCCCCGAAGGGCAACATTCCACTCACCGCGACCTATCACGATGCGTGCCATTTGTGTCACGCTCAAAAGATCCGCGAACAGCCTCGCGACCTGTTGTCGCTGGTCCCCGGCCTGAAAGTTGTTCCGCTTCCCGAATCCGAAATCTGCTGTGGAGCGGCCGGGAGCTACAACCTGACGGAAGCTGAAATGGCGGATCGTCTGGCGGATCGAAAGCTGAAGAATATTCTTTCGACAGGCGCTCAGGCTTTGATCAACGGCAATGCCGGATGTTCACTACAGATTCAGGCGGCTCTAAGGCAAGCCAAAAGCCCGATCTGGGTGGCTCATCCGATGGAGATTCTCGACCTGAGTTATCGTGGCTTGAAGCCGCCCGTTTAAGTGTTCTTCATCGCTGTTTGCGAACGAGTCCCGGGACGACATCGACATCCAGCGGAGAATACACTCCACGGTCCAGAAGCTCCCATCCGATCGCTCCCATCGCAGCGTTGTCGGTACAGTACTCTCTGGGAGCGACAATCAATTCCACACCTTTCCGAGCGGCCATGCTGGTCAGACCAGTTCGAAATACCGAGTTGGCCGCGACTCCACCTCCAACAAGCAGCGTCGAGCGATTTGCCTTCGCCAAGGCCTGCTCGCACTTCCCGACGAGCACATCGATGACCGCGGCCTGAAAACTGGCCGCCAGATCCGCGATCCGTTGTTCTGTCAGAGGCACTGGCGGCGTGCGCGATCCCGGTGTTCCTCGAGCCGCATACAGCACGGCGGTCTTCAGACCACTGAAGCTGAAATCGAGTCGTTCGTCCTTCAGAAACGTACGAGGGAACGCGATGGCATTGGGGTCACCTTTCGCCGCAATTTTTTCGATCAGCGGACCACCGGGGTAATCCAGCCCCAGTACCTGAGCCACCTTGTCGAACGCTTCACCGGCGGCATCATCGGTCGTTGAGCCGAGCAGCTCAAATTCAACGGGCGAGCGACAGTCATACAGATTAGTGTGCCCACCGCTGACGACCAGTCCCACTGCGGGGAAGACGTCTCGACCGGCGGCAATCTGACAGGCGTACAGGTGGGCTTCGATATGGTTGACGGCCAGCAGCGGCACGTCCAGCACCATGGCCAGCGTCTTCGCGGCCGTTAATCCCACAAGGAGAGATCCGACGAGACCTGGGTTGGTCGCAACCGCAATGGCATCGATATCGCTCAGCTTCGCCCCCGCCAGACGAATTGCTTCGTCGATGATGGGTAGAATGCGTTCGACATGAGCTCGAGAAGCGATTTCGGGAACGACTCCACCAAATCGCTCGTGGAGTTCATGTTGGGTGGCAACGACGCTGGAGAGAACTTTTCGCTGGCGATCAATGACCGCCGCAGCAGTCTCGTCGCACGACGACTCCAGGGCCAGCAAAAGTTGTCTCGGTCGATCGCTGCTCAAAGGCCACTCACAGAATTAGTTCGGTCGCGTTTCCGTACGCGTCGAAACGAAGGTTGCCAGCGGGACGCCAAAATGAAGTGGGATGCAAATTCATCACTGAATTACAGGGTTCGGATCGCGCGTCCTGGTTGAACGGCAAACCACTCCAGCAATGCATCCACGAAGAATCGACCGGACGACACCGGAAGAGCGGCCCCTTCTTTCTTTTCTTCGGGTTTGTCTTCCTTCTTGTCTTCCGGCTTCTTTTCCTCAGGCTTCTTTTCGGCCAGTTGTTCCTTCAGCCAACCCAGTCCTTTATTCAGTTGCGTATCCACGAAAGTGGACTTTGGAGCTTCGCCGTTTCGGACGACTTCCCGTTCGCGGCGAGCATCAAACAGCTTGCCGATCTCTTCGGTCGACATCTTTACTTCAAAACCTTCGTCAGGCATCACACCCCATTCATCCTTTTCGGTTGCCTTGGGCAATCGATGGATGTTCTTGCCGCTGGGACGATGGTAACTGGCGGTTGTCAGCTTCAGTGCACTCTTGCCGCCTTCCAGTTCGATGACGTTCTGAACGCTCCCTTTCCCCCAAGTCCGCTCACCCACGATGATCGCTCGCTTGTGATCCTGCAGGCAGGCGCTGACGATTTCGCTGGCTGAGGCGCTGAATCGATTGACGAGGACAACCATCGGGAAGCCTGAGTACGTTCCCGCTCGCTTGGCTTTGACAACCTGCTCTTCAGTGTTGCGGCCCTTCGTGCTGACGATCACCCCACTTTCTACGAAGAAGTCGGAGATCGCAGTGGCGGCCGTCAACAGTCCTCCGGGATTGAATCGCAAATCCAGGATCAGCCCCTTCATCCCTTCTTTCTTCAAGGCTTCCAGAGCATCGTGAACTTCTTCCGTGCTGTTGCGGCCAAAGCTGGTCAGCCGGATGTAACCAATCTTGTCTTCACCTTCCATCATGAACGACCAGTTGCCCATGGAGTCGTAGTGGTCTCCCAGAACGGTCGGAGTCTTGATGACGGCTCGAACGATGTCCAGCGTTTCAGGATCCGTTGCGCCGGCGTGTTGAATCTTGACTTTGACACTGACGCCCGGCTTGCCTCGCATCAGCTTGACCGCAGTATCCATTTCGCGACCTGCCACAAAATCGGCCGTGGGCTTGTCGTCGATTTCAATGATGTGGTCACCTGCCCGGATTCCCGCTTTGTAGGCGGGTGTTCCCGGGATCGGTGTCATCACCATCAACTGACGTGTCTTGGGTTCGATCGTCACCTGAATACCGATGCCGCCGAACTCCTGTTCCACGGTTTCGTTGAACTGCTTGAGTTCCGTCGGTTCGATGTAGGAGGAATACGGGTCGAGCTTCATAACCATGCCGCGCATGGCCGCTTCGACCAGTTCACGGCGGTCGACTTTCTCGACGAAGTTGCGGTCGATCTGTTCGAATGAGTCAACGAACAGTTTCATCAGTTCGAAATACTCATCTTCGCTGGCTGCCTGAACCTGCTGCGGAGCAGGAAGTGCAAATCCAAGGAACATCACCAGCGCCAAAAACCAACCACGCCTGAGCATCGTCGTTTCCCTTCGCGAAAAGCTTGCAGCGGTCTTCGCCACTCGGCTGTGTCGAACGAGAGCAGATGAACCCATTGAATGCGAAGATTCACCCAACCACTTGACACGTCGAAGTCTACGCGCTTTCTGGCGACGGGGCAAGATTCCCGGACGTCTCGCCTGGGCCGAATTCATTTTGGCGCCGTGAGACGCAAATCGTGTCAGGTCGAAACTTTTTGCAAATGAAACAGGATTTGCGTCGCTTAAGCGGGCATTTCGCGAAGCGAAGTCTATTGCGCGGCCAGAACTCGATTGTCCAGTTTCTTACGCATCCAGAGTGCTGTTCCCAGGATCAGGGCTCCGCTAAAGGTCACTGCGATCAAGGCTCGCCAGTCACCATGGCTCCAGGAATACTTCGACACCGTCATCGAAAATGTCAGCAGAGCCAGCAGTGGTATCGCCTGCGGAATGATCGACTCTTCCAGTATTCGGCGAAGGCTGACTTGCAGATGCCTAACCGCATAAGGAACGAGCAGGCAGAGTTCAAACAGAATGACCGGGATTGTCGTCCCCCAGGCCACCCCTTCAACACCGAACCAGAGGCACAACGTGATACTGAGGGCGAGGTTGCAGATGGCTTCGCTCAGATAAATCAGAGCAGGCACTCGCACATTCCCGCTGCCAAACAGGAAGGCTCGCAGGATTCCACACGGAAGTGCGATCAACTGTGCCCCCAGCAGAATCATCAGGATGCGATGTGAGAGCGCCAGGTGTTCGTCTGTCAGTTTCGAGCCAACCCAGAGCTTCAACACATCAACCGCGAAGAACCAGGCACCGATAAAGGCCCCGCCGGTCAACAGCAGGACGATTCCCAGCGTCTTGATCAGAAATCGATTTCTGCGGGCAAGATCCAGTTTTCCCTGCAATGCCCCGGCCGTGGGCATGCAGATGTGAGCGATCTTGTCGATCGGCTGCTTGGCGAACTGGGTTAGGCGCAGGCCAAAGTAGTACGGGACAATCGCTTCTTTCCCGAGCAGCAGTCCAATCGTGATCGTGTCGGTTGCATTGATCATCTGGCTGGCGACAACATTCAGGAACGACATGGAACTGAACTTCCCGCATTCACGAACGACTTCCCGGCTGAGCAGCGATGGGCTGACCCTGAGCGTCGGCAGAATTCTGCGAGCGAAAATGATGTACGACAGGTTTTCGCCGAGAGCCACGACCAGGTAAATCAGGGCGATCGTTACCAAGCCATACTGATCACTCAGGAAGATCAGAAACAGTGCCAGGCGGACCAGGTCGAACGAAAAGCCGATACCGCGTTCCATATCGAAGCGGCGCAGGCCGTGCAGTACCCCCCCGAACACACTCCCCGTCATTCCCACAGCAACGTTGACGCCCAGAATCAGGATCGTGATCTGGGCTTCCAGTAATTCGCTTCCCTTCCATTCCCCCCACCAGCCTGCCGTCGCACTCAATCCGCACGCGACAAGAAAGGCGACACTCCCCATGCCGAGGTAAATCGAAAGAACAAACGTGACAACCTGATTGACACGGTGAGAATCACCTTCTGAGTGATACTTGGCCACGTATCTTGAGATCGTCTCGCCCATGCCGCAGTAAAGCAGAGCGGAATAGCTGGCAATCGAATTGATCAGCAGCCAGCTTCCGTACGTGGATACACCCAGCACATCCAGCGTGTATCGAGTCAAAAAGAACCCGATCACGATGTTCGAGGCATGAGTCCCCCAACTGGCGAGGACGTTACGCGTGACTGAACCGAAGGAAGGCATTGAGGGTATTTCTTGGTTACAGGCGGCACAGTGACAAGTACCGCCGGATATCTCTTTTGAATTTTGCCCCTGCCGATTTCAAACGGGCAGGGTCATCAAAGTCAATCTGTTTGTTTGGGTTTAAGGCTTCGAGGCGACAATCCATGTCTGACGTGCCGTCGGACCCGTGATTTTTTCCACACGGAACCCGATTCGAGTCAGCGTGCTACGCAGCCAGTCGGGCGAATGGTAGTACCGACGATATCCCGCTCCGGTCGGCCATCCACGCCATTCTTTGATCCCGCAGGCATACAGCATGCGCCGCAGGAGGAAGCTCAGTCGCGTCTTGAGGCGTAATGGTTCCAGATTCAACTGGAAGACGAACTCGCCGCCTGACCGAAGGAGTGCAAATGCGTCCTCGAAATAGGTCGTCAGGGCTGGCTTGTCGATGTAATAAAAGACTTCGTACGAAAACAGAGTATCGCATTCATCGATGCATGCCGGACGCAGGTGGACGCCGTCAGCCACTTCAAATCGGACATTCGTCCGATCATTCCTGCGGCAGGCCTCTTCAATCAGTCGGGGAGCGATGTCGATCCCGACCACGTCGCCAAACAGGTCCGCCAGGGCCGCAGACATCCGTCCCAGACCGCAGCCGACTTCCACGGCCGTCCGATCTTTCCCGCATTTCATGCCTGTAATTGCGATCGCACGCGTTAAATCGTCTCGACCTGACTGCAGGACGGAACCCCAGGCGTCGTCGGCTGCCACCAGCTTATCCATGCTGTGAATACCGACTTCATCCAGCGACTTATTCCACCATTCGATGGACGCCGATTGACTCATAACGTCGAAACCCTGATTGAATGACCGAAATTCTTCTGACTGATTCTGGATTGCCACTACGGGAGTCTACGTCACAATCGGACGAGTTTCGGACGTTCGGTGGCTTTTCCGCGACGTGCTCAAGTGTGTTGTTCGTCAATCTCGTTACAATCGGCATCCTCCAGCGTCGTTTTGATCTGTAGACCTGTGGCAGTTGATTCATGTCTCCGATGACCCGACATCTTGTTTTTCAGGGAGCCGATTCCACCCTGGTGCTCTGCATGCACCTGGGTGCAGTCGGACTGACCCTGACGGTCATCATCCTGCTGCTGCGTTATGAACGGCAATTGGTGTCACGCTCGGTCGGAAACTGGCTGCTGGCACTCAGGATTTCGGTGTTGGCTGTCATTCTCATGACGCTGCTTCAACCGGTCTTGAGCTGGACGCTGGATCAAAAGCGAACCGGGAAGATTTTAATTGGGATCGATCTCTCGGAAAGCATGGGGACAACGGATGTCCATGCGATGCGAGCGGAAAAACTGCGGTGGGCTCGTGGACTGGGAATGATCGGAAACGAAGCCACCAACGCTCGATTGGATCGCTGGCAGCAGGCGTTTGAAGAACAGCGCGAGCCCGAGTGGGTTGATCCGAACGAAGTGGCAGACGAAGACCGCCGGGCCGCTTTGGAAAAATCGAGACGTGATCAGCTCATGGCGATCTTTCGCGAAATCGATCAGCTTCCTCGTAAGGAAATTGCTCGCCGTCTGCTGACGACAGTGCCTCAACCACTTTTAGATGAACTGAAGAACCTCGCCCGGATCGAGTTGTTCGCCTTCGCCGGTAAGACCGAAGCGGTAGAAAAGGAGCAACTCGAAAAACTCGTCGAATCCCCTTCGATCAGCCTGCTGACGGGGACAACGGATTTATCGCAAACCTTGCAGTCCGGTGGTTCTGGTCCAGGTGAATCGGTCATGGGACTGATTTTACTGACGGAAGGAAGGGACCATTCGGGCAAACAACTGGCACCACTCGCCGCCTCACTCAAGGCTGCCGACGTTCCCATCTATCCTGTGATGCTCGGTTCGACATTTCGCCCCAAGGATATTTCGATTGCGACACTCGAGCATCCGCAGACTGTCTACAAAGGTGATCATCCACAACTGAAGGTGACATTGAATACGGTCGGCTTCGAAGGAAAGACGCTCGAAATCGAACTCGTTCCAGAAAACGACAAGGCGGCCGTAATCAAGAAGTCGGTCCTCGTGACAGGCCCTTCCATCCATGTTGACTTTGACCTCGATGCGACGGAAACCGGTCGAAAAGCCTACGTGGTGCGGACGCCCGTCCTCGAAGGAGAAACTCGCGACGACAACAACAGCCGCTCGTTTGCACTGACCGTTGTCGATGACCGAGCCAAGGTCTTGTTGCTCGAAGGGGATTCTCGCTGGGAATTCCGGTACCTCGACGCAGCAATGTCGCGTGACGAACGAGTGGAATTCAAACGAGTTCTGTTTGAGCAGCCATTCATGGGACTGCTTCCTGAGCCATTTTTTCCGCAGCAACTGGAACTTCCTGCGGATGCGAAGGACTTTTCAAATTCGCCCCTGTCAGAACTGGATCTGATCATCTTAGGTGATGTTGCACCGTTTCATCTCGAAAAGATTCTTCCGTGGCTGCATGACTATGTTTCGAATGGCGGGACCCTGGTGATCGTGGCTGGCAAACGCTGGATGCCGCAGGCCTATCGATCTCCTATCCTCGATCAACTTTTGCCTCTGACCAACGTCCGACCGCTGAACTTCAACAATCGATCAGCCGATGGGCCACCATCGCGACGAGGTTTGCCGATTCAACTGACGATTGATGGTGAACAGCAGGCGATGTTCCAGTTCGCTGCCGATCCGATTGAAAATCAGGCTGTCTGGAAGACGTTACCCGGCCAGTTGTGGTCATTACTGGGCGATCCGAAGCCAGCGTCAACGGTCTGGGCCACGACAATCATTCCGCAGGAAATGGCGGACCCGCTTCAAGCAGATCGCAAGCACGGGTTGATTGTCCATCATCACCTCGGTTCAGGTCAGGTTTTGTGGATGGGATTCGATGGGACATGGCGCTGGCGACATCGCGTGGGAGACCAGTACCACCACCGGTTCTGGGGGCAATTGGCTCGCTGGGCTGCCGCGAACAAAGTGATGGCTGGAAACGAATTCGTCCGGTTCGGTCCTGAACGGCCTGATATTGAGTTGGGACAGGATGCCGTCCTGCGAGCTCGCTGGGTCGCTCAGTTCCTGCAGAAATTCCCGGGACTGAAGGCTCGAGCCGAATTCTTTCGAACGGGCGATCCCCCCGGAAAGTCATTTTCGTCGATTCTGCTGGCCCCTGTTGCCGGGAACCCGTTACTTCATCAGGGAAAGGCGGTTTCGCTTCCTGCGGGTGAATACCGAGTCGCACTGACGGTCGAGAACGCCGACCTGGGCAAGAAGGGGGTTGAAGCGACGGTTTACGTTCATGATCGGCCGAGTCAGGAATTAAGCGAACTTTCTGCGAATCGCGACCTCCTTACTCAAATCGCTGATGTCAGCGGTGGACGACTTTTCCTTCCCGATCAACTGCATGAGTTGCCGCGGATGTTTAAGACGTTCGATGGAAATACGACCAAGTATGAGGAAGCCCCGCTGTGGGACCGCTGGCCATGGCTGGTTCTGCTCTGTGTCCTGATGACGACAGAATGGGTGATCCGCAAGGTCAACGGACTGCCATAAATCGGCCGCCGATGTACAAACAGAGTTACGGAACGGAATCTCGATGAACACGACGCAACTTCGCAAGCTGGGTGTCCCCGACGACTGTATTCACTCAGCGATCCAGGGAATTCAGCTCGCTGCCGCAGGAGATTTGCGAGGCAAGCAGATCAAGGAACAAATCGGCAAGGTCCTCGAGACTCCGTCCGATTTCGTCGAAGATCCGTACTTCCATGAACTGGCGAACCAGTTGATGGAAGCCGCCAACTTTTCGCGACCTGAGCCGATTTCTTACCAGCAATGGGGAACGGACATTGATGCGGCTTGCCAGGCCCAGATGCGTCAGGCCTGCGCACTTCCAATGGCAGTCAGTGCGGCATTGATGCCGGATGCACATGTCGGTTATGGCCTGCCAATCGGCGGAGTTCTGGCACTGGAAAACGCTGTTGTCCCCTATGCTGTTGGCGTCGACATTGCCTGCCGGATGAAATTGTCTGTGCTGGATGTTCCGCCGACTCAATTGACGGACAATTTTTATCGGTTCAAAACGGCACTGGTGAACGGGACCCGTTTCGGGATCGGTTCAGTCCATGAACGCCCGCAGGATCATGCCGTGATGGATCAGGACTGGAGCGTCTGCCGGGTGACTCGCGAATACAAGGACAAGGCCTGGAAACAACTCGGAACGTCCGGATCGGGAAACCATTTTGTGGAATTTGGCGTACTGACGCTGAAGGAACGGGCAGACGATCTGGATCTGGACGCAGGCGAGTACGTGGCCTTGTTGAGTCACAGTGGAAGCCGCGGGACAGGTGCTGCCGTTTGCGATACGTACAGCAGCATTGCTCGTAGTCGACTGCCAAAGCAGTACGAAGATGTCGGTCGCCTCGCCTGGCTTAGCCTCGATGATGCAGCCGGCCAGGAATACTGGGCGGCGATGAACCTGATGGGGGATTATGCGGCTGCGAATCACCACGTGATCCACCGGCTGGTGTCAAAGCTGCTGGGGGCTCGTATCATTTCCGGAGTCGAAAACCATCACAATTTTGCGTGGAAGGAACAGCATGGCGGAAAAGAAGTGATCGTCCACCGCAAGGGGGCTACCCCTGCCGGTCCGGGGGTACTGGGGGTCATTCCAGGTTCGATGGCGGATCCCGCATTCATCGTGCGAGGAAAGGGAAACGCCGCATCACTGGAATCCGCGTCTCACGGTGCGGGTCGACGCATGAGTCGTACCGCTGCCCGAGAAAAGTACAACTTCCGTGCTGTTCAGAAGGATCTGGAACAAAAGGGGATCAGCGTTCTGTCAGCAGGATCGGACGAAGTTCCCTATGTCTATAAGGACATCCGGGAAGTGATGGCTGCCCAGGAAGATCTGGTCGAAATCGTCGGCCGGTTCGACCCCAGGATCGTCAAGATGAGTGACGATGGGAAGAACGAGGATTGAGAGATTGCGTTCGCGACTTCTTCGCGGACGCAATCGTTTCAAACTGCAAGGAACTTGCGGTGGTCACTTGGTCGTTTTGAAAACGGGCACAAGTTCGATCGTCACCTTCGTGCCCACGGGCGGTATTCGCTCGGTATAGGCTTCGAACATCAGCCCGTCGTTTGTCGCACTGCTTTCGACGGCCAGATCGACAGTGGCTGTGGCGAAGTTGGCAACGCAGATCAATTCGCCACTCTCAGCCAGATAGTATTTCTCGCCTGTTGCTGAATCGGTATTGAATCCGCTGCCAGCGAAGACCCAGCGAGCGTCCATCTGACGGACTTGCGACTGATCGAAGATGGCCTTGATGGCATTTCGAAAGCCGACATCGGTTGTCAGTTTCAACAACGTATCGCGATCTGCGGCGGACATCGTGCCGTACCAGAGCAACTCGCGATGCTTTTCATCCCATTTCAGATCTGGTTCGACAGGAAGCTTGAGTCCCTTTGGAAACGATTCCAGTTTCTGGGTGAAGTAACGTCGCGTCGCATGACGGACCCAGGACTGAGCAGGAACGCGCTGCAGCTTTCCTTTGACATCGGTCCACGTCAAAAAAACGTCGATCGGCTGTCCGGTCGCAGGTTTGTATTCCGGGACGAACTTGGCGGGACTGCCCACTTCGGCACCCAGAGCGATCAGTCCAGCGTGGACAAGTTGAGCCTTCGCGTCGACGGAAAGAATGGATTCATGCTCTTTGGTCTGCTTCAGGCAGGCGAGCATTTCGAGCATCCCCTCCCGCAGGACAACGTCGGACTTAATGAGGAGTCGCTTTCCCTTGAAGTCGACCAGCACGGTACCGCTCTTGTTCAGCGCCGTCGGTTCATTCCCGGTATCAACAACAGGTTTGTCCTCTGCGTCTGCACCTGAGTGCGATGTGACGACAAGTCCCATCAGAGCCAGCAGTATTACTAACGAATGCGAACGGTAAATCATTTTCAGTTTCCCGACCTGGACACTCAATCATTCAGGAAGCCATCGAGCGATGAACGGAATCGATGTCGTTCCTGTAGAGTTTCAACAACTCTATCAGGTTAGCAAGCGAAAAGACGTCGTCAATACGCCAGACGGCAATATGGGCAATCGGCGTGCAGTCGTTCCTCGTTAGTCAGAGGAAGGCGTCCATGCGGGGATGCCACGGTTATGGAGTCCGCGACAAGGCCGTGTCTTCGATCGATCATGAGTATGAGCGAAATCTCATGGAGACCGAGAAGAGATCGCTTGGGAAATGAGCTCAAATCCAAATCAAGCACAACCTTGTCGCAGACGTCGCAGACTCCAAAACCTCCAAGACCGTAGCACCCTAGATTCAGGTTCTCTCGCTCGATTCCACCCATAACGACTGCGCTCGGGCAATCGTGAGTCACAGGGCAAGCTGTTACATCCGTTTGTCTCCGGAACGGAATTTCGCTCGGCTTTCGTGTTGACTCCCATGTGAACACTGTTATAGTTCTGTATACACTTTGTGGGGTGACTCATGTTTGTGCATATTGAACGTGGCTCTTCGATCCCGATTTCCCGGCAGATTGCCGAGCAATTGCGGTCCCAATGCCTTTCAGGCGCTCTCGTCGCAGGCGAAAAGCTTCCGTCGGTGCGTGAGTTGGCACAACAGCTCGCAGTCAACGTCAATACGGTGTTCCGTATCTACGAGCGACTGGCTGCCGAAGGATTGATCGAACTACGTCACGGTGACGGAACCTATGTTTGTCCGCGTCGAAATGAATCTCGTTCCGAGCTTTCGGCTCAACGCGACAAATTCGGACTCGAATTCGACGCTCTGATTCAACGCGGCGTGATGCTTGGATTCTCGGATGCTGAACTTCGGGCGATGTTAACCTCCGCTTTGGCGACCGCACGCAAAGCCCAGCAATGAACTGTGTTGACGCTGTAGATCCTGACTGTTTCGTGCTGTCGAAGAGAGATTCATCATGAGTGATAATGCTGTATCTGTTCAGAATCTTCGAAAGGCTTTTGGTTCAAAAGTCGTTCTGGACAACGTGTCGTTCGAAGTCCCGCACGGACAGACTTTTGCGTTGCTCGGGCGAAACGGCGTGGGCAAAACCACGATGATTCGAACGCTGCTCGGGTTACTCCCCTGTGATTCCGGCGTACTCAGGGTCGCGGGATGCGATCCGGCGGCTAATCCGATCGAACTGCGACGGCGAGTCGGCTATCTCGCGGAAGACCAGTCGATGTACGAATGGATGACGCCGATGGAGTTATGTCGGTTCCTTGAACCGTTCTATCCCACGTGGGACGCAGGTCTTGCCAATCAGTATCTCGATCGGTTTGAAATCCCGCGACAAACCCGGATTGAACGGCTTTCGAAGGGACAGACTGTCAAACTTGGCCTGGCAGTTGCACTCGCACATTCTCCCGAAGTTGCCATCCTCGACGATCCCGCCCTCGGTCTCGACCCCGTGTCTCGCAAGGAATTCAATCGCGACCTGGTGGAACACCTGCAAGCTGAAGGGCGAACGGTCATTTACAGTTCACATCTCCTGGACGAAGTCGAGGCTGTTGCTGATGTCGTGGCGATACTGGATCGTGGACGCATCATTCGACAAGGACCTCCGGAAACATTGCGAACAGAAATCCAGCGGATCGTCTTGCCACATGAAATCGTTCGGCAGACTTCATCGCCTGTCGGCCTGCTGGACGCTCGTCGGCATGGCGAGAACTGGGAAGTCGTCATCGACGGTGCTTCTGGCTTTCTGAAAGAACTTGCCGCTGCGGGCCACATCGCGAAGGCGACAGATATGACTCTGGACGACATCTTCGAAGCCTGTGTGATTGGCCGCCCGCAGGCATGGGCATCGGCGTGACATAGTATTCGAAATCAGACCACGGAATTCACTGAGAACTTCATTGATTGACGAGACCAGCCATGTCACCAGCAATTCGCAGCCTGTTCAGAAAAGAGTGGTCCGAGCGACACCGCATTTTTCTTCTGGGAATGATGATTCTGCTCGTCTTTCTTGGTTACAACATTGCGTATGAATTGGAGTATCAGACGCGAGCTCTCGTAGCTGCATTTTACACGACGGCGTTTACACTTGGCGGCATTGCGGCGGTACTGCTAGCGATGTCGACTGTGTCTGGAGAATTCTCGCAGCGAACAATCACGTTTTCACAGTCATTACCCGTTCGATTGTCGACAGTGGCCTGGGTGCGACTGCTGGGAGCCTGGGGATGTCTCATCATTCCGATTCTCGTCGGTGCCATCATAGTCACCGTCGCACTTGCATTGGGAATCGTCGAACAGGCAGGTCTACGATCAGCATTGACCCGTCTGCCAGATCGTCCAAACCTGTCAAAAGTGGAAGCGATTGAGTTTCTCTGGACTGTCACCCTGTTGGCAGTAACGACCATCATTCATTTTGTGACTCTGATTTCGCTGTTGGGAATTCGTTGCCGCTCAGAAGGGTCGGTTGGCCTGCTGGGAGCCGTTTGTTTCCTCTGCATTCTTGCGATGACCACCATCAGACCAGAACTTGAAAAGCACCAACTGTTCCTGATCGCAGATTGGATCGGTGCTCTTGTTCCACAGTCGATGGCGATCAATTGGGGTTACGGGGAAATCGATGGATCAAGCTATTCGGATCTGGAACTGGCCCCTTTGATTCTGGGCCCGGTTGTGATCAACATTCTCATTACGTTACTTCTGGCAACATGGTTTACAAGATTGTATGGGTACAAGTCCCGGGCAGCAGTTCGAGAGACCACTTCGGTGTCGCGAAGGATGCCTCGTATCAAACTACCCGCACTGCTTCCCCGTTTTCCGTTTCGATTTCCAAATCGCGTGGCGGCACTCATCTGGCTCGACGCTCGCCAATCTGTACCACTCAGCCTGGCTGGATTGCTGTTGGCTGTCGTGATCACATTCGTTGGAATGGGAGAATCCTCAGTTCAGAGTGACTTACCATTCCTGATGCGAATGGCAGCAGAACTCCCGTCTACGACGTGGATTGTCGGGGGGATCTGGGGAGTGATCGTAGCTGTCGCAATTTTTTCGTCCGAGTTAAAGCCCGGCCTGGAGCAGTTCTGGCGTTCGCGTCCGATCAAATCTGAATCCTGGTTTTGGACAAAATTTGTTGTTGGATTGCTGGCGGTCCTCATCACCCTCGACATGATTCCATTCATGATTGCAATGGGCACGCCGCCTGGTCGCAGTGAACGCATGGGCCTCGCGTATCTCGCGTGCATTCCATTGATTCATATCGTGATGTATGCCACGTCCGTTGCGGCGATCAGCCGAATCCGACGCCCTGTTCCTGCAGCAATTGCTGCCCTGTTGTTCTTCTATGCATTCGATTCCGTCCTGATGTCGATACCGTCCTCGCAAAAACTGTCAACGCTCGATGTTTACAACCGGCTGCACGCAATGGAGCGAGATGGAACGCCGGTCGACTTGATGAGCGACGGCTATCCGGTTGTCTACGGGTTGGTATCGATCGTCGCGATCGGGGCGACACTACTGGCTAACCGGAATCTGATTCCTCCGCGCAGTTTGTGTCGTCGATTAACAACCGTTCTGGTCCTTTCCGTGTGTAGTTTGTTCAGCCCCGCGAATGTCGTCGGGGCAGACCCGAGACTGATGGACGTTGTTGAAGGCATACGCAAACGGCAGGAAATGGTTCATGACATGAAAATGCGGGTATCAATAGATATACAGCAAACAGGCGAAGTCGAATTCAGCCACATTTCAAATCGCCGACCAACCCCGAAGGTCACTTCCACCGACGTCAACCGCAATGTTCATCAGGACTACGCACTGTTTGAGCGGACACCTCGTCGAGCTTGGTCCGAACTCGATTCTGCCGGTCAGGCGATCTCCACTGTGACATTCGACGGATCAATACAGAGTCAATACACAACAGGTCTTCCCCGAAACGCTTACCGCTCAATGAATGCAAATTCTGCGGCTACTCCTCCCTTTCAGCGACCTGATTCGCTCATGGTCATTGGCGGAACAGATCTCATCAGCCTTTTGGAACAGGCTTCATCACTTGCGATCCAGACACACGTCGAATCTGGTGAAGAGTTTGTTGAACTTTCGTTCACAAACCCGGCCATCAACGCAGCACCCGATATCCCCCCGGTGTTTGCGGCGTCAACGTATCGAGTCAAGATCAATACCACGCGACACTACTGGCCAGTGAAACTTCAATTTGAAAATGTCGGGGCCGATGGAACTCCTCAATCCCGATTCGAAATGGACGCTGAAGGCTGGATCGACGCGGGGCCTTTGACCTACCCAAGAAAGATCACATCTCGCTCTTTTCAACTGAGCAACTCGAATCGGAAGAACGAAGAACTCGAATTGATCAATACGATCGTTTCAGAAGTAACGGAAGTGGCTGTGAACACGGCAATTTCCGATGACGCCTTCGTACTCAAGTTTCCACCGGGGGCCATCTTTTACGACGCAAGCCAACGAAAGCACTATGAAGTTGGAAGTGACGGCGACGAACATGCATACATCCCGACGCCCAAAGGAATACGTGGTGCCGTTATGACATACCAGTTTTGCGTTTTTGCTGCTGTGGTCGTGTATCTTTTCCGTCGGAAAGCGGCCGTTTGACTCAGTGACGACACACGTATCGTTTGCTATTTCGGATTTGCTCCCTGGTGAACGAATTCATCGCGACTCAGGACACCGTCGCTGTTTGAATCAAACTTCACGAAACGCGCTGGGGCTTTGTCGGGGTCGGGTTGGCCCGCCAGAAACTCCTCACGAGTCAGCTTACCGTCGTTGTTCTTATCCTTCTTTTCGAAAAGAGCCTGTCGATCTGTTGGTGGATTCGATGAAGCGGGCTTGGCCTCTGACGACACCTGCGGCCTGGCTTCAGGATAGTCTTTCAGAATCCGCTGCAACTGAGAAACAACTTCAGGCTGTGACTTCGCCAGGTTTCGAGTTTCGAAGGGATCGGCTTCATAGTCGTACAGTTCAAACTCAGCGGTATCGGTGGATGCGCCGGGCTTCTTCCATTCGACGAGTCGGTATCGGGACGTTCGAATGGCCCGACCGAGAAGACCGTTTCTCGGATAGACGTGAATGATCGATTCTTTTGTGCTGACAGCATCTTTTGACGTGCCTGGCCCTCTCAGGACTGCAGTGAAACTGGTTCCATCGAGACGGGTTTTGTTAACTCCAGAAGGGGCGGGAAGCCCTGCCAGGTCGCATAACGTCGGGTAAATATCGACCGACTCGACCAACGCTGTTGTCGAACCGCGGGCCGGCGCGACTCCCGGTGCGACGACAACGAGTGGAATGCGGGCGGCCTGCTCATAATTGGTGTGCTTACACCACATGCCGTGGTCACCCAGGTGCCAGCCGTGATCACCCCACAAAACGATAATCGTGTTCTTTGCCAGTCCCGTTTCGTCGAGTGCCGTGATGACTCGACCGAGTTGGGCGTCCATGTAACTGATGGCTGCGTGATAGCCATGAATTAAAGTTCGCTGAGTCTCATCCGGGATGGCCCCTTTGGTGGGCATGTCCTTGTAATTACGCAACTCTCCGCCAAATTGAGGTGCGTAGCTGGGTGCTCCTTCAGGTGGTTCTGTCTGCCGGGCGAGCTGAAAACTTGAGCGATCGTACAAGTCCCAATACTTCTTCGGAGCACAGAACGGGAGGTGTGGCTTGAGGAAACCGACGGCGAGAAAAAACGGTTCGTCCGGCCGCTGCCGGGCCGCCTGCAGACGCTTCACCGCTTCTTCGGCGACTCGCCCATCTCCGTACGCCGAATCATCGACGTCAGCAGATTCGAATGCGGCCCCCTTGGGAAGATTCGCGGGGTTTTTGTTGGCAAAAAAGGCCCCTTCCCTCGTTTCCTCGGCGGTATTCTCCTTTAAGGCGTACCCAATACTCTTCGCCTGAAAATGGGGAACACTCCACGATGCGGTATCTTCGTGATTCCCATGCCCGACATGAAAGATCTTTCCCATCGCTTCTGTGCGATAACCGTGCTGTTTGAAGTACTGCGGCAAGGTCACGGCATCGGGAACCGACTTGCGAAAGTTGGTCGCCAGATCATAGATGCCCAGCGATTGAGGTCGCAGACCGACGAGCAGCGCATTGCGAGAAGGTGAACAGACCGCCTGATTGCAATAGGCACGATCAAACCGAACACCGCGAGCTGCTAACCGGTCGATGTTTGGCGATTTCACGATTTGATCGCCGTAACAGCCCAGAATGGGCTTCAGGTCATCAACGCAGATCAGCAGAACGTTCGGTCGATCTGCAGCGGTCGCGCAGGGACTTCCAAGTCCACAAATCGACAATGTCGAAACCAAGACTGCCACGAGGTTGCAATGAGCAAGCAACAGGGATCGCATGCGAACAGGCTCCCAATCGTTCAATCAGGGTGAGACGCCGGCAATTGCCGCCTTGAAGACACCGCCAGAAACATCTGATCTACTTCTGCGTCAGTTCCTTGTAGACATGCTCGATGTTTTCAACCCGTTCCTTGACGTCGACCCCGGCCCATTCCTTGTACCATGGAAGATCGACCGTCTTCTTGATGTCATCCAGCGACTTGCCCGCATTAATCCCTTCCTGGACGGCCTGACGCAGTTCCACGAAATATCGTCGCTGCTGATCAATCAACAAGTTGTCGCTTCGTTCACCATGCCCCGGGCAAATCGTCTTGATCGGCAACTTCGACATCTCGGTCAGCACCGCGATCCAGCTCGCAGTATTGCTTTCCCCCGTGTAATTGAACGGACCGTTCACACAACTGTCGCCTGTGAACAGGATGCCATGTTTCGGGAGCCATGCGACTGCGTCACCCGGCGTGTGACCGTGTCCGAAATGGATCAACTCGACTCGTTGAGTCGCATCTTCGATGATCATTCGCTTGGGAAAGTAGATCGACGGGATTCCATACTTCAGCTTTCCGTACTCATCCGGCTTTTCCTGCTTTTGCTTTTCGTATGACGGAACCCCCTTCTGAACGAATTGTTCGCGAGCCTGCTCCGAGGCGATTGCGCTGGCACCCTGAGAAATAAAAATCGGATTTCCGTCGGCATGGTCGCCGTGCCAGTGGGTATCGAAGACAAACTTGATCGGCTTGTCTGTGGTCTTTCGAATCTCCTTGACGAGTTCTTCTGCCTGATTCGGGAAACTCGCTTCAATGACCAGCACGAAATCTTCGAACACAATCCAACCCTGGTTGCATCCGATAAACTTGGGTTGCCATTCCATTTTGCGAAAGTAGACGCCCGGCGCAAGCTGGGTGACATTTGTTTCTGTCGGCTTGAAAACCCCCAGAGCGTGACCACAGACAGCTGCCATGACAGTCAGAGTGACCGCAGTGACCATCAATCGACGCAGACGCGCCGATCTGCCGGTAACATGACCGGTCTTCACGGATGATGGAGAGGATTCAGTTGGTTGGTTCATGTGTGTCAGTCCCTTGGGATCCAGGCATGTCATGAGAGGTGAGCGGTGATCGCAGACAATACCGTGAGTCTTATCCGTCTTTCAATCACGCAGGGGATAAAGCATAAGTGCCACTACACACCCTCACGACCTTGTCGCAGACTCCATTCGACTCACGATTGAATCCATCCGCTGGATTTTCAGGGGACTGCTGATATCCTCAGTTCCTTCTGACTGAACACCCTGAACTCCTGCCTCGAGGTTTCGATGAACGTGTTGCGAGTTTCCCTGATTTTCGTGGTGACTATCACCGTTGCTTCGGACCTCGTTTCGAAAGCTGCTTCATTACACGCAGCAGAAGTCGTGACGATCGCCGGAAACGGCAAGGACGAATACTCGGGCGACGGCGGGCCGGCGACGAGCGCCGTGTTGAACTATCCCAAGGGCGTCACCGCGGACGTCGGCGGAAACGTCTTCGTCGCGGACTCCCTCAACGGCCGCATCCGCCGCATCGACGCCGGGACCGGCATCATCACGACGGTCGCCGGGTGCAGGCAGGCGTTCGAGTTCCTCGTTGGCGGCGAGATCGTCGTGCCCTCCGACGTGGGCGACGGCGGCCCCGCGACGGACGCGTTCCTCGTGCAGCCGCTTGACGTGGCCGTCGACG
>CAXBSB010000146.1:0-20381 GCA_963977965.1 uncultured Schlesneria sp. | reverse complement strand
CAGATGTCGGTGCAGGTTCCGGCGTGATCACCATCCTGATGGCTCGCGAAGTGGGCGAGAAAGGGAAGGTGATGGCCATCGATATTCAGAAGGAAATGCTCGTCCTGCTGGGTGACAAGTTGAGCCGGATCGGATTGAAGAACGTGGAATTGGTTCTGGGGACCGAGAAATCACCAAAGCTGCAACCGAACAGTATTGACCTGGCACTGATGGTCGACGTTTACCACGAATTCAAGTTTCCGTTTGAAATGATGGAAGAGCTTTCGAAGTCGCTGAAGCCCGGCGGGCGCATCGCGTTCGTCGAGTATCGTCGCGAAGATCCCGATGTCCCTATCAAACTGGTCCACAAGATGTCGGAAGCCCAGGTAAAACTGGAGGTCGCTCAGCCTGAATTCGGCTTGAAGTGGAAAGAGACGATTAAAGATCTTCCACGTCAGCACATCATCATTTTTGAAAAACCGATCGAAGCCGCCAAAGAGTAGTTGCTGACCGGTGGCAGGCAGATCTTTTCGAGGTTCTCAAAAAGGTATCGCCGTCGCCGGTCCGAGGGGGAAGACCGACGACGGCGATCACAGGTTTGGTACACGCGGTACCGAGCCGTCCAAGGCCACCGGCCCGATTCGTGAAGAATCAGGCCGGCAGCCAGAGGCGGATCAGCGAACTGCACTTAAGTTCGTGGTGAGTCAATCTGGGTGCAGGAATACAGTTCGCTGCCGCTGGAATCTGCAGTCAAATCAATGGTGTTAATCAGGCTCGTTCAGCGGTCCAATCCGAGTACGGGCTGCGAAACAAAGTCCACAATCCGACGCCAGTGTTATCGGGAAAGAATGGCTGGCAGTTCAGGTCAATTGAACGTTTTCTAAACAGACCAGATTTGCATTGCGAGAGCGTGGAACGTGGCATACCGATTGGCGCGACTTTTCGGCCAAAGTCAGTTGCTGCGAAACTTCTGGTAACCGACGATCACGAAGTTATTGGCGAATTCCGATGTCAGGCGACAACTCAGATCAGGAATTACAGGTGCCAATGAGTCGTCGTCATTTCCTGCTGCTGGCGACGTCGTTTCAAGTGGGATTGGCGATACTGGCACTCGTCATTGCCTGGTGCCTGAGAATCAACCCGTTTGATCAGGTTCGGTGGAGTGGCGCGGCAGTCGCCGTCGGAATTCTTGGCACGCTTCCGATGTTGCTGATTTTTGTGGTGACATACCGCTCCAACCTGCAGCCACTCCGCGAAATTCGCACGTACCTGACTGATACACTCGGTCCAACCCTGAAAGACTGTTACTGGTTCGACCTGCTATGGGTGTCATTCCTGGCAGGATATTCCGAAGAGTTGTTATTTCGGGGCGTGATTCAAAACTCTGTGGCTTCAACCTGGGGTTGGGGCGTCGGGTTGCTGGCAGGAAACCTCCTCTTCGCGTTCGCACACGCGATCACGCCGATGTACGTCATCCTCGCCGCGCTGCTGGGGACGATCCTGGGATTACTCTTCGAGTACTCCGATTCTCGCAACCTCCTCGTTCCCGTCATTGCACACACTGCTTATGACCTGATCGCACTGCTGGTGATCCGCCGAAATTACGTCAGGCAATCGTCGCAGATCGGATAAGATCCTTCGGACGGGCAGTTATCGAGCGCCGGCCTGTGCCCGGGCGATGGCAAAATCGATAAGTTCCTGGCACCGAAAGAACCCCTGCCAGTAATTGTGTCCCTGCCCTTTTGCCTCGATCAGTGTGATGAACTTTTCTGCATCGGCCGCTTTGTAGCGAGCAACGAATTCTGCGGAGTTCTCTTTGAGCGGTACGACTTTGTCCTCATCCCCATGAATCAGCAGGACGGGGACTTTCGCCTTCGCGAGAACCCCAACTTTTTCGATGGGATTGTGCTCCATCAGCTTTTCCTGGAGTTCCGCAGCAGTGAGGCCGTATGCGGGAGCAGCGTTGGCGACACCCGGGTACGAACGAAGATCGAATACAGGGTAGATCCCAGCAATTCCGGCAACTTTGTCAGGATTTTCTGCCGCCCAACTGGTCATCCACAAGCCGCCGCGGCTTCGTCCCAAAAGACACATCTTTGCGGCGTAGCCTCGTTGTTCGACGAGTTCCTTGTAGAGAGCTGACATCAATTCACGACTCTTCGGACTACCATAACCTTCGCCAACATCAATCCCGGCGACAGCGACCCCGGCAGCCAGGAACTGTTCGTGCATCCACTTTTCATGGCTGTCCGGCAAGCCGTTTAATGTGGGTGCGTACATGACCCAGGGCTGCGGCTTGCGACGAAGTTCTTCCTTTGGCAGCAGGACAAACGAGGGACGGTCGGCCACCAGAAACGCTTCCCCCGGCAGGATCAAAGTCTTGATCGGCGGCTTCGCAGGTTCCTGTGCGACCGCTGCCGTTACGCTGGTTGCAATCGTTAAAGACAGCACAAGCAGCGAGCGAATCGCTGCATAAGTTTGACGCGCCGGGCGAGTGTCGTTCATAAGAATCAGCTTTCCGGTTGAGGAAACGCGAAGATGTCGGGGAATGCTGCGATCATTGATACCGGTGGATTTCATTAAATCATTGCCGGGTTTCAGGTTGAGAAGTCGACGTTGAAATCGAAAACCTTACGCTGGGATGATTTCATCATGTCCATCTATAACCTTTTTCGCAATTGACGGTTGCGACAGAGAGTCCGGATTTTGCGACGGAGTTGACGGGAAACTTTCGATGGGAAATGAAACCGGGCCAAGGCGGCGGAGACAGCCGATCCCTGCACGAATGCTTGCCGTCCGGTTTAGTGCCCCTTATCATTCTTAGATTCTTACTTCTCACCAACTTAGGTTGGCGAACCGGATTCAGACTTCTGGGCGAATTCAGGCGGACTTGGAAAAGCCATCTCCGCGATTCGATTTGTGTCCGTCGCCTGCGTTGCCATTAGCATTGAGGAACCTGCGTTGCGCGCGATCATTAGCGATATCCACGCCAACTTGGAAGCGCTGGAGGCGGTACTCGCCGACATTCGCCGGTTGGGGATTACCGAGGTCTATTGTTTGGGCGATATCATTGGATATGGCCCGAATCCGTGCGAGTGCATCGACAAGGTGATGTCGTGCAAACTGTGCCTGCTGGGCAATCACGATCAGGCCGCGTTGTTCGATCCAGAAGGATTTAACGCCAGTGCCGAACGTGCCGTGTTCTGGACCCGGCGCCAGCTTGAATCAGGAACAGGTCCTGCGGCAGATCGTCGGTGGGAATTCCTGGGCGAGCTGCCTCGAGTCCATCGTGAACCCAATTTCCTGTTCGTTCACGGCTCAGCTCGCAATCCGCTGAATGAATATGTTTTCCCGGAAGACATCTACAACCAGCGAAAAATGGAGCGGATTTTCTCGCTCGTCGAACAGTATTGCTTCCAGGGACACACGCACATCCCCGGTGTCTTCACAGAAGACCTGAATTTTCTGGCTCCTGAAGAAATCGACTTCAAGTACGAACTGGGCCCGAAAAAGGTGCTCGTCAACGTCGGTTCGGTAGGTCAGCCAAGAAATGGTGATCCAAGATCGTCCTACGTCGTTCTGGATGGAAATACGATCACCTTCAAACGCGTCGACTATGACTACAACCAGACAGCTCAGAAGATTTACGATATTCCCGACCTGGACAATTTCCTCGGCGACCGTCTGAAAGATGGCCGGTAATTCCAGGAACAGGTTGCGCCGGAACTAAGAGTGATTTCAAAATCCGGCACGTTCGAGCATTCGTCGCCCGTTAATGGCGAAGCGGTTTAACACACGAGATCAGCATGGATCAGCGGCGGTTTTTTGTTTTCTTCATGTTATCAATGCTGATTTACTTCGGCTGGATTGGCTATGTCGTCCCAATCCTCTTCCCAGCCCCGCCTCCAAAGCCAAAAATCGAGTCGGTCGCGGATGCTCTACACCCCGAGAATCAACCGGACAGTGAAGTGAAAGGTCAGGGCGAAGCCGAACCAAAAGTCGAAGTGAAGCTTCCCGAACACCCCAGCCGAACAGTCTGGATCGGTCCGAAGCAGGATGATCAGGACCAATCCAAGTTCGAAAAGTTCCTGCTCGCAGCCAAGTTTCGCAGTGAAGGGGCCAGCATCGAGACCGTCGAATTGACGGATATCAAACGCTACCCCCGCTTTGGAAATCGTAACCGACGAGTCCGGCTGGTTGGGGACGACGAACTTACCGACCGCCGCACTTTTGGGATGCGAGTCCCTCAGTTCGAAAAACAGTTCAAGGGACAGTCGCTGGATCAACTGGCGTGGGAAGTTACCAATGAGACTGCCGATTCCATCACCTTCAGCCTCAAAACCCCTGATGGAATCTGGGAACTTTCGAAAAAGTATCAGTTACGGCAGTTGACCGATGACGAGCAGAAGCAGCCCAATGTCCGCGATAACCTGGCCGACGGATACAAGGTTTATTTGACGGTCACGCTGAAAAACCTGTCTGCGCGTCCGCAAGAGATCAAGTACGAGTTGGACGGCCCGACCGGCGTACCACTGGAAGATGCTGACAATGCCTACAAGCATCGCGACATCCGCATGGGCTTTCTGCGTGACGATGGAAAAACTGTCGACGACAGCAAGATGGCGGCAACTGACGTCGTCAAGAAATCCAAAGCCAACTCGCCCACGCTGTGGAAGCGCCCGCTGAAATACATTGGAGTCGACGTCGCCTACTTTGCGGCACTGGTGCTGCCGGGCGAGGATCAAGTCAAACAGCAGACGATCGACGATTCGTACGCCAAGCTTATCAATGAAGATAAGACCTACCAGCAATACAGTGATATATCACTCGATCTCAGATCACGTGACATCACAGTCCCTGCCAACGATCAGGTGGAACACCATTTCACCTTGTTTGCAGGCCCGAAACGCCAGCAACTGCTGCAGCAGGTGTTTGCGGCGGCTGTCCTGGACTATGGCTGGTTCGATTCCATCTGCCGTGGAATGGTCTGGATTCTGAACGTCTTCCATTCGATGGGACTCAGCTATGGCATCGCAATTATCTGCCTGACCGTCCTGGTCCGGACGTGCCTGATCCCGCTTTCCAAGCATCAGGCAGTTCACGCAGCGAAAATGAAGGAACTGCAGCCCAAAATTCAGGCTCGACAGAAAGAACTGGAAGCGCGTCACGGCAAGAATACCGAAGAATACTTGAAGGCTTCGCAGGAACTGGTGGCAGAACAATCCAAGATGATGCTTGGAGGTTGCCTGCCCGTCTTCCTGCAGTTGCCGATTTTCATCGCTCTCTATCGCGCACTCAGCAGTTCCATCGAACTGCGAATGGAACCGTTCCTGTGGTTTGAAAACCTGGCTTCGCCCGATGCTCTGGTGGCCCTGCCGTTCAAGGTTCCATTTCTTGGTTGGACCGAATTCAATCTGCTGCCGTGCATTTCGATCGGCCTGATGATGATTCACCAGAAACTGACGATGCCCCCGCCGCAGAATGAAGAGCAGGCGGCGCAGTACAAGATGATGAATGTGATGATGTTCGTGATGGGGGCCACGTTCTATCGGGTTCCGGCGGGTCTGTGTCTGTACTTCATCGCAACCAATATCTGGAGCATGACCGAGCGTTCGTACTTCGAAAAGAAAGCCAAGCTGGCCGCTCTCAACCCGACTTCGAACCCGATCCCCGCGGGACCTGGTCCAGGTCAAAAGCCCGAACCGCCGAAACCATCGGCCTGGGCAGAATGGCTCAAAAAGCTTCAAGAAGCGGCTGACAAAGACGTCTCTATCCGTCGTGAAAACAAGGATGGCGACGGCGGCTCACGTAAGAAAAACGGCAAGAAATAGTTTCCAGTGTTTGCGAGTTCATTCACAGATTCGTCCCCACTTTCAGACGAGAACGCACAACCCACACTACCGGGAACGAATCTCACCGCCGGTTTGATTTCGCAGTAGATCCAGGTTTCGCTCGAAATTCCCCTGGTGAAAGCCTTGCCAGACAATGAACTCGCGCCCGCGGCCGGTTTCCACCCAAAGCTCAAACGGTCCGCCGAGCGCTGGCACCAGATAGTCAAAAATCCAGCAGAAGATCCATTGAACCGGCCCGAAGAGGATGTAGGTCCACATCCCTGGTTCTGATCCTCCGTACTTTGCGCCAATGTGAACGATCGCGGCGAGCTTACACTTGTGTCGGCGTACCGGAACGAAGGCCAGGTACAGGCATGTGTGCAGCCACTCCCCCTTAAACCGAGTGACCCGATACGTTCCCGTCAGTGCCAGAGGCATGAAACAGGCCAGGATCCGCCAGCCAAGTCCCAGATTCGGTGCGAGCACGACGGGCAGCAACAAAACGATCAGTATCGGAATACGGATTCGCAGATCAATCGGCGGAATCAGTTTCAGTTCCATGGTACTCCATGTGATCGTCGATGAACGTGTCCCGGAAATCGAGTACTTCGATGGACTGGTAGTCCACCACACGATTGGCCAGCAGACTCTACTGGATTGATGGAATCAGCGTTCTCAACAGCGAAGGGGTACCCGTCGATGGCGATTCTCCGGCGATGCTGGAAATGTCATTAATCGTCTGCTGACTGATCGTCGCGCTCATGTTCATCTTTGTCCCCGATTGGGACATCTGCACGGAATTCATAAACTGCTCCATCCCGTTCATCATCTTCGTGACTTGTTCCGGCTTGAAGAATGGGTTTGGCATACTTTGAATCTGTGCCTTCTGCTTTGCAAAGTCGGCTTTGGCCTTTACCAGATCCTCCACGTTCTTATCAACAGTCGCTTTGGACTCGGCTGCGGTATTGAACGTCAGAAGTCCCGACATTGTGATGTCAGAACCTGCGTTGGCACGGATCAGTGCCGTCAGGGGCAACGCCACTTTCATGTTCCCCAGCAATGACGATGGCCCCATCGCGGTTCTGGAACTATTGGAAAACTTGTCCGGTTCCAGCATCGCACAGACGATATGATCTCGATATCCCCGGGCAAAACTGAATTTTGACGCTTCAGGATGCTTCTTGCCGCGAGTGATGATCGCCTGAATTGTCGCTTCACTACCGGTCAAGAGTGTCGTGGCGTCTGCCAGATAAATCGCTGTCGAACCTTGCTTCAAATACGTTCCCGATCCGTGTGAAGTCTCTGTTGCAGTCGGATTCAGCGTCTTGATCGTCGCCAGATCGAAAGGTTGAGCCGCTCGGAAAACGACTATTTCATTGTTTTTCGCACCCGGCGATATCGAGGTGATCACTTCTTTCAGATCCTGAGGCCCCTTCCCAAACCCCTTGGCCATATCTTCTGCAAAACTCTGACCGGCTTTACTGTTCTTGAAGGTCTGAACAAGGTTGGCATTCCAGATCGCAGCCACCTGAATTTTGAAGTATCCCTTTGAGTCTGTCGGAAGCCAGTCCAGATCGCTGGATCCGTCTCCCTTCAGGAGTTGCACCATTCCATAGCCACCCCCTCCAAGCACAAGAAGTACGACAGCAACAATCGCCAGAACCTTGACGATCTGGCCAGAATCGCCACCCCCTTTGCGAGACTTCTTTTTCGATTTCCCCTTCCCCGCCTTGGAACGACGTCGGGGCTGATCATCATAATCCTCAAGCTCTTCGTCATCGGGTTGCTCGTCATAGTCGTCGGCAGCGACGTCGAGAAAGTCGAGATCCTCGTCCGACTTCTTTTTCTTGACAGGCTTGGCAGAAGATTTTCCTCCTGCCGCGACAACCACAAATGCCTCGCCGCATTTGGGGCATTTGATCTTTTTCCCCTCAAGGTCCGGGTTTTTCAGTTTGAGCCTGGCATCGCAATGCTCACAGACGGTACTCAAGAGTTCGGTCATGTTAGGCCTGAAAAGACAAAATGAGTAAAATCAACAGAGATGCGGTCAGTAGACTAACGGTTCACACTCCAGATGTTCAACTGCACTTCCAGGCCAGCCCAGGCCAGCCGGGTCGGGTTCCACACATCAAAGCGTCGAACATGTCTGAAAAACACCCGTAGGCCGATATTCGGACCGTCAGGTGCGCTGCAGATTCCTCACCACCGGTTGCCTCCGCAGAATACTTATCAATTGCCCACACCGAGTGTTGACCAGTTCATGTTTGTGTAAAGTCTGTTCCAGGCAAGGCGAATGAAGTACGAGTCAGAGAAGGACGAAACTCTATTTCGTGCGAATCCATCGACGCGTCAAATTACAGCCGCGCGCCCAGTTTCTGCTTGCAATTCCGCTTGCTCAGTGTGAAAGTGGTTAGCGACCTGCGTCCTACTCCGGTGAGTTTACATTTCAAGGCTACACCATGTTCGTAACCGCGCATTCCTTGTTGCTGTCCGTTCTTCGCAACCCTGTGTCCAAATCCAGAGGTTGCCGCCGATCGATTTCTGCATGGATGCTGATCTGTCTGGTTTCGATGGCAGGAACTAGTTCCGCCGCTGGAACATGGAAAAAGCTGACGAATCCTAATCCTCAGTTCGCGTGCGGTACCATGTTGCTGCTCACCGATGGAACGGTGATGGTCGAAGGATATGATTCGCAGACTTGGTCCAAATTGACTCCGGACTCAACCGGTAGCTATGTCAACGGGACTTGGACAACCCTCGGCAAGATGTCGACCCCACGACTTTACTTTGCCTCTCGCGTGCTGCCTGACGGTCGAGTCTTCGTTCTGGGGGGCGAATACAGCGGCAGTTTTCTGTCCCAGAATTTCTCGAATACCGGTGAAATCTATGATCCGGTCAAGAACAAATGGAGTCCGATTGCGAGGTTTCCCCGAACTCAATTTGGTGATGATCCGTCGATGCTCCTGCCTGATGGAACAGTCATGGTAGGGTATATTTCCGGACCGCAGACATACATCTACGATCCAAATTTCGACTTCTGGTTCACGGGCTCCACCAAGCTTCGAAATGATCAGAGTGACGAAGAAATCTTCCTGCAACTTCCCGGATGGAAGTTTGTCTCTTATGACGTTTTCGCCAGTGACAAACTCAAAGCGGGTCACGCCCAGTATTACGATTATTTCTCTGATCAATGGTTTGATGCAGGAAGTGTCCCTGTCATCATGTCGTCCACGACTCAGGGTTTTGAACTTGGTCCTGGCGGATACTTGCCGAATGGTAAAGCCATTATCATCGGGGCAAACGAAAAATCAGCGATCTACACCCCCCCAGCCTCCACTGGTGCCACGGGCTCCTGGGTCGCTGGCCCGACTCTCCCCACAGGAATGGGTGCCGATGATGCTCCGGGAGCGGTCCTTCCTAATGGACACTTCGTGTTCCTGGCAGACTTCTATTTGTTCAACTCGCCAGTCTCCATGTTCGATTACGACTACAACACGAACACCCTGACCGACATTACCGCTACGTTGCCAACTGAACTGCAGGCCGAAATGTCCTTCACCGGGGCTTACGAATGGAGAATGCTGGTTCTTCCCAACGGCAATCTGCTGCTGGGTAACGATCAGTTTGATACGCCATGGGAATACACACCCGGTGGAGGAGCTTTGGCAAACTGGCGGCCGACGATTTCGGGCATCGCGAACGTCAGCAAGAACCGTTATAGAATCACCGGCGCAAGACTCACGGGGATTTCCGAAGGGGCAACCTACGGTGATGATGCCGAAATGTCGACCAACTATCCGATTGTCCGTATGGACCAGGTTGGTGTTCAAAAGTACGCCCGCAGCTACAGTTGGACACCTGGCATTTCCAACCCCGGTGATACCACATTAAACACCGTCGATTTCGATGTTCCAGCGGGAACGCCTCCAGGAACGTATCAAGTCAGCGTGATCGCCAACGGAATTCAATCTCTCAGTGTCCCACTCACGATTCCGGTAAACCAAGTGACGGCATCCTTCTCCAACGGAACATTGAATGTCAATGGTGATGACCAGCCGAACAGTATCACCATGACCTACAAGCAGGTGAAGGTTTCGGGAGTACTGAAGAGTGCCAGCGTCACGATCGCAGCAAGCGATGCGTCCACAAAAATCAATGGACAGACATCGGTAACGTTTGATGTCGGAATTAATCGGTTCAACGTCAATGCGAATATGGCTGGTGGCGATGACAGCATCACCTTCAACTCGTTCTTCTCATCGACAATCCTGCTGAATCTGGGGGCCGGCAATGATACCGCCAGCTTCCTGTTCAACTCGATCAGTACTGCCCTGTCCGTCGACGGTGGGACAGGAACAGACACCGTGACCTATTCAGGCAATTCGATTACCAAGACAACCACGACCAACGTCCCATGACGCTGGCCGCGGTCGCTGGTCAGGTATCAAGTCCAATTCATGTGTGGCGTCCCGCGGGACGCCACACAATCGTGCGACCCGCACTATTCTTGTGATGAATGCAGTCGCTGCGACTCCCCTCGCCGAAGGAACTTCGGCGGTGGGGGCGTATCGCTGGAATCGATCGACGGAACAGACAACTCGTCCGCTGACAATTGCAGACTGTCGGGCATATTCGCCGGATCATCCACCACTCGCTCAATCTCGCCACCAACGGCATTCAGCTTCCGCTCGAGATGTTCATACCCACGATCCAGGTGGTAAACACGACGGATGACAGATTCCCCTTCCGCGGCCAACGCTGCCAGCAACAGGGCCGCACTCGCTCGCAAGTCGGACGCCATCACGCAGGTGCCGCTCAGTCGATCCGTTCCACTGATAATCGCACTGGCTCCCTCACGTCGAATGTTGGCACCCAGCCGCATCAACTCCGGAATATGCATGAAGCGATCCGGAAAAACTTTGTCCGTCACGACGCTAATACCGTCGGCCATCGCCAGTAGAGCCGTCAACTGGGCCTGCACATCCGTTGGAACGCCGGGATACGGAAGAGCCGTCACGTCCACTGGTCTGGGTGCTGCTGGTGCTCGAACAAATGCCTTGTTTCCCGAGAAGCCAATCTCACACCCTGTGGCACGCAGGATATCTGTCACTGCGGCCAGATGAGCAGAACAGATGTTTTCGATGGTCAGCTCTCCCCGAGTGATCGCCGCTGCAACCATCAGTGTCGCGGCTTCAATGCGATCGGGAATGACCGTGTGTTCCACTGCCTTCAAATCGCTGACACCTTCGATCCTCAACAAGGGAGTTCCCAATCCTTCGATCCGAGCTCCCATGGCGTTGAGCATGTTGCCCAGGTCGACGACTTCCGGTTCACACGCTGCGGCCGATATCGTCGTCGTCCCTTCTGCGAAGATCGCCGCAGACATCACGTTGCAGGTTCCCGTGACCGTACTGCCAAACGACCCGCCCAGGTAAATGTCTGCTCCGCGCAGTCGATCTGCTCGAGCAAACACATAGCCTCGCTCAATTGAAATCTCGGCACCTAAGGCTCGCAAACCTTTAAGATGTAGATCGATCGGACGATGTCCGATGTTGCATCCCCCCGGAAGCGAAACGCAGGCCCGTCGGCGACGGCCGAGTAATGGACCAAGCACACAAACGCTGGCCCGCATTCGTCGAACCAGTTCGTAATCCGCCAGACAAGGCTGCTGGTCAACAACAGTGATCAACAAAGCACCATCAGCGCGACGTTCAACCTGAGCTCCCAGGGAACGCAGCACGGCTGAAAGAGTTGTGACATCGACGAGGTTCGGCACGCCGTGCAGAACAGTCGTTCCCTCAGCTACCAGCGCGGCAGCCATGATCGGCAGCGCAGCGTTCTTGGCTCCGCCAACTTTTACGATTCCGCGCAGAGGGCGCCCCCCGCGTACGACCAGCATGTCCATCCATGGACTCCTTGAGTGAATTCCGATCCGCTATTGAACCATCGCCGGACATTCCAAACAAGGGGAGTATTGCCGTCACCACTGACAATCGACTATTTCAAAGCAGGGTGCCACGATTTTGGAGATTTTGGAGTCTGCGACAAGGTCGTGCTTGATTCGAGCGCCGCCCACCACCATCCTGAACCATTGGGAAATAGAGGTCGGTCAGAACTCGAAGCGTTCTTGCCACGACGCATGCTTCACGCCTCCCCAAAGCCCATCCAACTTGCACCGTAACCACCGGAATCACTTCGGTTTCAACAGCTTCGCGTCGGCCGCAAAATGGATCGAATCAAACCGTGACGCTCGACAGGCATCGTAAACACCAATGGCGTCACCCAGCGGAACATCCCCACCAATTTCCAGAATAACGGGGATCTCTCGAGCCGTTTCGGCCATTTGAGTCAGCCACTGTTCCAGCAGATCGATTTCCCGAAACGCCTGGCCTGACACCTGATAAACTGTCAGATCGAGTTCTCGAGACAGCTTGATGCGAACTTCGCCCAAGGGCTTTTCCACAACGGCAGGCTTGTCTCCGATCGCTCCCGAAGCAAAATCCGTGGGGAGCAGCTTTTCACGTAAGTGCCCTGACGACGCACAGATAAAGAAAATCAGCAACTGAAAAACCACGTCGATCAGTGGAGTCATCGCCCCCTGCAGATCGATCGGCGTGCGGCGTGAATGTGACGTGGGAATACGCATTCCGACATTTCTTTCCGTGAACGGATCAGCAACGTGGCGATGATAATCGAAGTCCCCCCATCGAGCGAAGACGTAAATCGTGTCGAATCGGTCTTTTAAGACTTGGGAATTTCAGTAATTATTCGCCGCCTCGATCCTCAGGTCGCTCGAAAAGTCGAGCCAGGATACTCGCTCACTGGGGTTGAAATTCCGTCATGTCCCATGAAGAACCGTCTCAGGAACATCGTCAACGTCGCCGTCGACACAAACGACGATCGTCCGGGCCCGTTCAGTTTATGGAACCGGGTTCGAATCATAATGTCTCGCAACCACTCCTCGTCATCACAGACAGTTGCCTCGCTCTGACGTTCGTTCTCGTGGCCTTAGGATTCGGAGGACGCGCGGCGATCGGACAATTGTTCCTGGTAGCCGGTGCTCTAGCGACAACGACCTGCTGGCTGCTGCATCAACTGACGGCCAAAGAACGCAAGTACGCCTGGACAGGTAGCGAATGGTTATGGGCGCTGGGAATCACCGTCGCGGCGATTCAGATCGTTCCGTTGTCGCAACCCTGGCTGGTATGGCTCTCGCCGCAACTGACCGAAATCCTGCCGTTGATGATGACGTCTGGCGCTTCCGAAATTATCCCCGGCGGCTGGAATCAACTTTCGCTTGCCCCCGCCGAAACCGCCTCGGGCCTGGCGACGTTTGCCGCCTACGGTCTGCTGTTTCTGGTGATGGTCCAGCGGATTCAGACTTTGGCCGATGTCGAAAAGATTCTGTGCTGTGCTGCTTTCGCGAGTGTCGCGATGGGAGCGTTCGCACTGGTGCAATACAAATTCAGCAACGACAAGTTTTACTGGATGGTCGATCACCCCTTCATGACCACCAGCCATTGTGCCTTGGGTTGTTTCACAAACCGCAATCATCTCGCCCAGTTCCTGGCCCTGGGAGTCGGTCCGCTGATCTGGTGGATCCTGGGCCGGTTCCATGATCAGGAACAGTCTGGCGACAATGGCCTGCCTCCCCCTGTTCACACCGTTGCGGTCTTTGTTCTGCTGGCAGGTCTGGCAACCACTTCGCTGGCATCGCTGCTGTGCTACTCACGAGGTGGCCTGCTCTCTTTGACGATCGCAACCGTTGTCAGCCTGGGCCTGCTTTGTCGCATGGGCCTGGCATCGGCAAAACTGGTCCTGGGCCTCAGTGTCGCTGGAGCCGTGATCGGTGTGGTCTTCTTCGTCAATGGTATGGAGACACTGGAAAAACGGCTGGAAGGGACCATCGCCAACAGTTCGGACGAAGGACGCTATGTCATCTGGCAGGCGAACATCGACGTCGCTCGAGACTTTCCCTGGCTGGGAACCGGGATCGGAACTCACGCCGACGCCTACCATCTGCACTTCGATCAGGCGAACGAAGACAGCCTGGAATACACGCACGCCGAATGCGGCTACCTGCAGGTCGCTTCCGAATCAGGGATGTGTGGTCTGGCCGTGGCCATCGCCTTTATCCTGTTCAGCCTGCGACATTCACTGCGAGCATTATGGCATCATGATCTAAAGTACCGTTCCGTCGCTGCGGCGGTCCTGGCCAGCCTGCTGGCAAACATCTGTCACGCCGCCTTCGATTTCTTCTGGTACACACCCTCCTGCATGTTCCTGCTGGCTGCTCAATTGGCCGCTGTCACACGGATCAGCCGATCGATGGTGACTGCGAGCGAATCCGAGGAACTCGTTGCCCCCGGTTTCCGCCTTCCTCGTCTGATCACGCTGGCATCAGGTTGCGGTCTGGCAGCCGCAGGTGTCTGGATGCTGGGCCACAAGATCCCCGCCGCTTTGGCCGAACCTGATCGGATGCATTATCTCTGTCTGGCGTACCAGAACACCACCGAAGAAGACGAGGACGCCGAGTCGCTGGACGAGCGAGGCGACTATCTGATCCGTGCCGCAAAGCTTGATCCGTCAGATTCCAAGCTGCAGGAGTTCGCAGGGATGGAATACCTGCGCCGGTTCGATGCCCTGCAGGAGACCAGTGAGAACCCGCTGTCATTCGGCCAGATTCGTGACGTGGTCAAGGGCTCTAACTTCGAGTCCCTTGCCAAGATGAAGGCCTGGATGCAACTGGCTGTCGGCAAGAACGTGAAGTTGCTGCAACTGGCAACAAAGTCCTATCGCCGTGCCGTCCATGCATCTCCCTTGCGAGTCTACTCGTATGTGAAACTCGCCGAACTCGGCTTTCTGGAACTGACCACAGACGAACAGGAAATGACGGTCCTCAAGCAGGCCTTGCGACTGCGACCGCATGACCCTCAGGTCCTGTTCCAGGTCGGCCGCAACGTGATGTTGTCAGGCGACATTGAAGGAGCTCTGGAGTATTGGCGAGATGCCTTTTCCCGCAGTCGCCGGATTCAAAGCATCATCGTGACTCAACTCGCCCCACAGGTTGAACCCGAGTTCTTTCTGGAAAACCTGAAACCCGACTGGGAAGCCCAGGGGATGGTCGCGCGAGCCTATCAGGAACTCGATCGAGTCGACGCAGCCCGCCCCATCTGGATCAGGCACATCAACGAAGGAATGCAGCGCCTGAAGACTCCACTACCGGAACTGCGGCTGGAGTACGCAATTCTATCAATGCACGACGCATGTCAGGCATTAGAAGACACCGACCTGGCCATCCGCATCCTGAACCGCGGTTTGAAGCGAGTTCCGCAGAGTTATCTCATCCGTAACCGCCTGGCCTGGGAACTTTACAGCGCCAAACGATTCCGCGAAGCAGCAGAACACCTGAAATGGTGTGCCTCCCGCCGCCCGAATGACAAAGGCCTGCAAATGGCCGCCGCGCAGGCCACAAAAGAAAGCCTGAAAGCGTCGAACGACTCTGAACGCAGGTCGTAGAGCAGGGTGTCGTCGTTGCTGAAGTAAGACTTCAGATCTCAACGTAGCTGAAGTCGTGAGACTTCAGGGCTTCAAGGTAGTTTCCTCGCACCTTCGGGTGCATACGTAGGTGAGTAACTCTGGTCGATTTTCGCGAGGCCTGTTTGCCAGACAAAACGGGAGGGCAAGGCTCCCGCCTAGCCGCGATTGCGCACAACCCTTCTTGGCCGCAATTGGCAACCCAGATATCACTATTGCGATGAATGCTCGTCGAACGTCGATTGCAAATACACCCATCAGCCGGAACGCGCTAGCGTCCGGTTACGAGAGTTGATGCGACTTTCATGCGAAAGAAAATGCGAACCGGACGCTAGCGCGTGCCGGCTGATTTCCCGTGTGAATCGTTGCGTAAGCACTTCGCAACCGCAATTGGCAACCCAGATATCACTATTGCGATAAATGCTCGTCGATCATCGATTGCAGTTTCATCGATTGCCCCGTTCGATAAAGCGCAGGCGAAGGCTCATCCCGAAGACGGTTCGGCGGGAGCGTCACCACCGCTTTCCGGACCAAAGGTCCAGCAATTCATCCAGCCCAGTCCCTTCGGACTGGGTTCAAGGTGTTCACATCGCTTCGCGTCCTGAGGGCCAACGGCCCGGCAATTCATTCTCGACATTGCGGCACATGGCCAGTCAATCGCCTTCCCCCGCGAAACGCGTCAAACGCTTATTTCTGATGAACTGTACGCCCTCCGACAATCGTACGAATGACCTGGATCCCTGCGATTTCCTCCGCGCGGCAGGTGAGCAAGTCACGATCAAGAATGGTCAGATCGGCCAGCATCCCCTTCTGCAAGGAACCGACATTCGTTTCATCAAAACTCAAGTAAGCGGGCCATTGGGTGACAGTTCTCAAGGCATCCCGGCGCGACAATTTCTGTTCCGGACCGTACACCTGTCCGCTGGTCGTTTGTCGGTTTACCGCGATCGAGATCATCAACAGTGGATTGAACGAGTTCATGGCATGATTGGGGTCCAGGCCGATCATGTGGTCGGCATTCAATCCCACGGGGACCCCGCCACGAACCCAGTCCCCCAGGCCGATGAATCGTTCTGCCCACTGCGGGCCATAGACATCGGCCAACGTGTCGGCGTCCTTGTAATACAGATATCCCTGAGTATCGACGCAGACTCCTAATTCCCGGCACTTCTGAACAATTTCCGAAGAAGGGAAATAGGCATGAATCAACGTAAAACGCTGCTGCCGGACCGATGGGTTCGACTGTGCGACCCGTTCGAGCGCCTGCAGCACGCGTAGTGTTCCTTCATCACCGGTGACATGACAACTCATCTGCCATCCCAGCTTGCTGGCGGTGGCGAAGATCGCCTGCATTTCGTCGACGGAATAGTATTGTTCCCCGCGATAATCAGGGTCGGTCAACTCATAAAACGCAGTTCTTCTGGGCCCGTACGGTTCCGATAGCCTGGTCGTTGCCCAATGGATGCCGCCGTCAATCGTAATTTTCAGCGGCCCTGCCTTGATCCAGTTGTCTCCCTCCTTCGGCTTCAGTCCCAGACTGTCAATGTACTTCTCGGTATTCGCCGCAGACTTCGCACTGAAGCGAAACGTCGCCGTAACACGTGTCGTCAGTTGATCTGCCCGTTTCAGATCCCGGTAGTAGGCCAGGTGTGCCGGTTCGATCGCTCTTTCGAAGATGCTGGTGATACCGACCTCGTTGTATCGCTTCAGCACCTGCTGCAGTGCACTGCGGATTTCGTCTGCTGAATGTTCGGGGCGAGGAGGGATCAACCGGCGCAGCGCCGGGCCACCTCCGCGAAACAATCGCGGCTTTCCCGTCGCATCTCGTACGATCTCGCCCCCTTCCAGACGGGCATCCGGTCCCAGCAGTCCCAGCGTCTTTATGGCGAGCGTATTCAGGACATACTTGTTCGAGACCGCGTTGTAGATGACCGGATGAGTGTCGCAGGCGAGATCGAGTTCCGTCGGCGTGGGAAACCGACGTTCTTTGAATCTGGTAATCTCGTTGCGAGGAACCTCGATCCAGCGTTCCCTGGGAAGTTGCCGTGCTTCGTTACGAATCCACTCCTGAAGCTCACCAATACTGCTCAATTCGACATACGTCTGTTCCAGCATTCCACGGGCGACACCGACTGCGTGGCAATGAGATTCAATGAATCCCGGAACCACAGATTTGCCCGGCGCTTCGATGATCTGCGTCTGCGAATCTGCCAGTCGTAAGACCTCGTCCCGGCGGCCGACTTCGACAATCCGTCCATCTCGAATGGCGATCGCTTCGGAGATTCGATCCATGGGATCCAGCGTGATGACCGATCCGACGACAATCAGGTCTGCACGATCCGCTGCCGCAGTGGACGCGATCGTCATGGGAAACAGCGACAGTCCCACGACAGCCAGCCATGATCGAACGTAAGCGAACATGTTCATCCTAAAGTCTTGCAAAACACACCTGCGACATTCTTTTGCCGGTATGGCCGATATGGCTCTTCAGGTGTCACGACTGTCAACGAGCGAAGTATGTCCACCAATCGCATCAGCGTCCACCTTCTCTTCTTTCCTTCTGGACCAAAGGTCCAGCAATTCATCCAGCCCAGTCCCGTCGGACTGGGTTCACTGGGTTCACTGGGTTCACTGGGTTCACTGGGTTCACGTCCTCTCTGCCCGTCCTGAGGGCCAACGGCCCGGCAATTCAATCCCGGCATTGCGGCACATAGCCTGACCTGTCCCGTTATTGTCGCCGCCTAACAGACCAACGGTCCAGCAAGTCACACAGCCCCGTCCCTTCGGACTGGGGTCAGTTTCTCATTCGGGACGCAAGATTTTTCCAGAACCGCTCCATCGAAAGGGGCGGTCAATCGCCCCATTTGGAGCCCAGCAGATTCATCCAACAGTAGCCATGTCTGGGCGTACCATCCCGGTCGGTATACCTCACCCGAAAATAAGCCCCAAGAATCCCAAGAAAATAAGCCCAAAGAATCCCAAGTCTCGGCGAATCGATTCTCGTAATACTTTTGACCGTGCCTCCATAGCTTTCGATTTCCCGGACAATCTGGCGCCGATAATGGACCTGCAGCAAAACCAAAGGCGACAACGGCACTCCGATCACGATAGTCGCCGTCAGCACGATGAGGGAACCTCGTCGTAGTGACTCCAGGTCAACAGCCGCCAGCACTAGCCTGATCGTCGTGTCTGCAATCATCGCACAAACTACGATGCCGACGAGGATGCAAGTGGCAATTATTAGCTTTTTGTCGTACGCGCTTTGTCGCGTAGCGTCGTTTCCCCGCGAAGCTGGTTTCTCAGCCTCAGTTTGATTTGAATCCAGAAATCTGACGGTCTTCCTTAGTTCAGAAGAATCAAGCCACAAGCCTTCGCAATTTGTGCAATAGTCCAGATCAACCTTGCTGCCATCAAAATGCCCTTGCACCATTGTTTTACGGCAGCGCGGACAGTCGCGGTCAGCTTCGTCATTTCCCCACGCCAGTTGCGCGACATGATTCAAGGCAGCTCGCCGGTTCGTTGTCAGACGCAATATTTCTCCACGGTCCAGCCAAGTACCGTGGCATGAAGGACATCTGTCAATTTTCAATCCATTTTTCAGAGTCTCTTGACCCAATTCGCAGTTGAGGCAAACAGGGCACTCCATGCGGTAATACTCCAAGCGACTTCGCTGCTGTTTTGGTGTGATCATACCTCAAGCGACATTGCGACTTTTTTTCGTGACGCCGAGACTTTGTTGGAACCGGAGTGCAGACATTCGAGCAGGTCGCAACCATTTGTCAACGTGTTTGTGTCGGCATCCTCTCGCGACTCATGTCAACCATCAAAGTGTTGAACCAATTTATCACTTTCTGCGCCCTCGCCCATGTCGTACGCCGCGCCAATCCGCAGCAAATTCGCCAACACAAATAATCACGCCTACAAGAATACAATACACGAGTTCTTCACGTGTACGCGGCAGGCCTTTATTGTTGTTCCTACGCCTACTATACGGATCAGACTCCATGTGTTCAGGAGTGCGGACGGGGACTCTGGTCGGAGGATTCGGTGAGCTTGCCGCTCGGAAGGGCGTGGCAGTTTGAGGATCTTTCAAAGTATCTGAAGGCTTGATTGAGAGTTCGGTTGTCTGCTGCACCGAGTCTCCGAGAGCCAATTTGTTGGGATTCAGGTCAATGGCAATCTCCTTCGCGATCGGTCGATACAGCCTCACATCTCCTTGTGTAACGCTTCTCAGATCCAAGTTGGCTCGCTGAACCAATTGTTTCTGTGTCTGGGGGTCAGTCACCTTGCCAACATTTTGGTGAAAGATCTCGTACGACTGATTGTCTTTAACTTTGCCGATCACGGCCGTGTGATGAGGGAAGTTCCATGTTTCTGTGGAATTTGACGTTGATTCCGGAAGACGTATTTCAGATCTTATTGAAATCACGACATTTCGAAACTGGAGGATGTCGCCTGAGAATACTGGATCGGTTTTGGGATCTATAAGGGTTCCCCACACGTAGTCGCCTTCCATCAATGGTGGTTTCGGGGTTGGAAATTCCCGTGGCAGTTTAGCGCCAATGTTCTGGAAAGCAACCAACACGAAATCTGTACACTGCCCATTTCCGACTTTGCTTCCTTGGTTGTCTTCACAGAACGCGAGCATTCTTGCATTCAACTCAGGTATATGTGTTGCGACGTTAGGCAGTCGTGTTACCGTCGGCAGAGGCTCATTTCTTGAAACCTCCAGGGGTACTGGTCGATAAAACCAAACGATCCCTTCGGTCATGTGGCTCAGCAGCAATCCAGTACGTTGGACAGTGTGCTTCAGATGTTCCGTACCGTGCCCCACGTTTTGATGTAAGATTTCGTACCTGTGGTTCTCATGAACCTTGAAAACAACGGCAGTATGATGGGTATATATCCAGGTATGTGGTGTTCCTGAAGAATGTGGTTTAATAACAACGTTGCGAAACTGAATAACGTCACCGGGAAGAATTGTTTCAGATCTTGGGTTTATCGGTGTTCCCCATACGTAGTCGTCATTAACCA